>NZ_JBEXLP010000005.1:0-192484 GCF_040610035.1 Streptomyces sp. NPDC004542 | reverse complement strand
CTCGTCGAGCCGAACTACCGCGAGGGCTGGGCCCTGCCGGGCGGCACCGTCGAGTCGGACGACGGGGAGACACCGCGCGAGGGCGCGCGCCGGGACCGGCACCCAGGCGTCCGCCGCCCGAGGGCGCACCGCCGGCGAGCGCGCCACCGGGCGCGCCCGCGCCGAAGGCACCGCCGCCGAGCGCGCCACCGGGGGCACCCGCGCCGGGCGAACCGCCGTTGCTCTGGCCGTTGTTGCGTCGCGCCGCGGCCGCACCGGCGGCGGCCTGCGCGGCCGCCGGGCCGCCCGCGGAGGGGGCGCCGGGCTTGCCGGGAGCGGGCTTCTTGCCGCCCTGGGCCACGTCCACGGGGAGCATGACCAGCGCGGTCGTGCCACCGGAGTCGGACGGGCGGAGCTGGATGCGGATGCCGTGCCGCTGGGACAGCCGGCCGACCACGAACAGACCCATGCGGCGGGACACCGACACGTCCACGGTGGGCGGCGAGGCGAGCCGCTCGTTGATCGCCGCGAGGTCCTCGGGGGAGAGGCCGATACCGGTGTCGTGGATCTCGATCAGGACGCGGCCGTCGGGCAGCGCGTGACCGGTGACCTTGACCTTGGTCTGCGGTGAGGAGAAGGAGGTCGCGTTCTCGAGCAGCTCGGCGAGCAGGTGCACGAGGTCGTTGACGACGCGGCCGGCGACCTCGGTGGTCGGCACCGAGGCCAGCTCGATGCGCTCGTACTGCTCCACCTCGGACGCGGCGGCGCGGAGCACGTCGACCAGCGGGACCGGGCGGGTCCAGCGGCGGCCGGGCTCCTCACCGGCGAGGACGAGGAGGTTTTCGCCGTTACGGCGCATACGGGTCGCGAGGTGGTCCAGCTTGAACAGCGAGGACAGCTGGTCCGGGTCGGCCTCGCGGGACTCCAGTTCGGAGATGAGCGAGAGCTGACGCTGGATGAGGCCCTGGGAGCGGCGCGAGAGGTTGGTGAACATCGCGTTGACGTTGCCCCGCAGCAGGGCCTGCTCGGCGGCGAGGCGGACCGCCTCGCGGTGCACGTCGTCGAAGGCCGCGGCCACCTGGCCGATCTCGTCCTTGGAGTGCACACCGACCGACTCGACGGAGGTGTCGACGTCCTGCGGGTCGGACTCGGAAAGCTGCTTGACCAGCTCGGGCAGGCGGTCCTGGGCGACCTTGGTGGCGGTCTCCTGGAGGCGGCGCAGCGAGCGGATCATGGAGCGGGCCACGACGAAGGCGCCGACCAGGGAGACGCCGAGCACCAGCAGGATCAGCGCACCGGAGATGATCGCCTCGCGCTCGGAGGCGGAGCGCAGCTCGCGGGCCTTCTGCTCCATGTCCTCGAGCAGCGTGTGCTCGATCTTCTTCATCTGCTCGATCTTGGTCGTGCTCTCGTCGACCCAGTCGAGGTAGGACCGCTTCTGGAGCTCGGCGAGCCCGTCCGCGCTGCTCAGGGCGCGGTTGGCGTAGGTGTCCGCGGACTCGATGGTCGCGTTGCCGTCGTCGATGGGCTTCAGGAGTTCCTCGGGATTCTGGTCCGCGTAGATCTTCCTGAAGATGGTGAGCTCGGACTCCTCGCTGCTCTGCGCCGACTGCGCGTACAGCCGGTCGTTGTCGGAGAGGTGACCGGAGGTCGCGTTGGTCTCGGGCAGGGCCGCGGCGATGACCGCGCGCTGTACGGACGCGTACTCCTTGGCGGTGGAGAACGCCGCCAGGGCGCGGGTGCGCGAGATCATCTCGGGGTTGCTGGAGGCCTCCGCCATGTCCTGCGAGAGGTCGATCAGCTGGGTGATCAGGCGGTGGTAGGACTCGACGGTCTGCGTGGAGTTGTTCTTGGACTGGTACGCGGCCTTGCGGATCTTGGCCAGGTCGTCCAGCTGTCCGGCGATGCCGACGAGGGCGTCACGGACGCCCTGGAGCTGGCCGTTCTTGCTGGCGTCGTCGATCTGCTCCGAGGCGTTCTCGAAGTTCTCCTTGGCGTGGTCGGTCTTCTGCCACAGACCCTTGACCGTGAAGTCGTCGGTGGTGCTGGCGCCGTGTGCCAGCGGGCCCGCGGACTGATCGCGCTCGTCCTGGAGCGCCTGGGCCAGCTCGGTGGCCTGCTTGGTCATGTCCGTCAGCAGCTTCATGTTGTCGAGCTGCTGGATGTCGTCCACGTTCTGGCTGATGCGCAGCGCGCCGAGCGAGGTCGCGGCGACCACGGGGAGCGCGAGCAGCGACACCAGGCGTGTGGAGATGCGCCAGTTGCGCAGGGCCACGCGCGAGCCGGGGCCGCCCGGTCCCTTGGCGGGCTTGATCGCGGGAGCGGGGCCCGGCGGTCCGGAAGGTGCCGGCGCGCCGTGGCGCCCGGAGCGCTCACCGCCGTCGCCGGACGGAGCCGGGCCCGGGTTATGGGCGTGCTGGGGCGAGGAGCTGCCATTGCTGGGGGCAGTCCCGCCGTGCGGCTCCGGCTCCGCCGAAGCACTGCCATCCCTCTTGAAACGTCCCTGCACTAGCGTCGCAACCTCTGGACCAGGCACCCCTCCGCGTGAACGGAAGGACACGGTGTCGGCGTTGTGGGGAACGCCCTGAATACGCCCCCCTGGGTGGTCGAGTGACCGGCGCTGGCTCCCCCTATCTCCCCGCCACTCTCGGCGCTGCGTCGCGCCCCCTTGTGCGCCGGCTCGATACCCGCGGCGGTCCGTGGAATTCCAGCACAGTGCAGGATCTCCAACAAGAGCCGGGGCCGAGCTGTGACCTCCGTGACAGGACGTGAGCGCCGTATCACCAGCCGTGCGGCCCGTTCTCGGGCAAAGCGGACCAACCCCGGCGAATCGCCGGGAGGGTGCCGGTGTCCCAGTCGCCATGATCAGGAGCGGAATGAGGGCTTCAGGTGACCAATGTCCGTTTCGCGGGCAGGGGGTGTGGGTCCCGATTGACCGGATTGTCTTCACGGTCGTGAGCAAACTCACACATTGGTCATGAGTACTTCGCAACTCCGCTGGGGAATCGCGTGCTTAGCCTGGCGCTTTACAAATACGGCAACCACGACAACACGAACAGGGCGTACGACAACCGTGAAGACGACGATGATGTTCCGCACCATAGCCAACCCGCGGCGCACGACTCTGGCGCACCTCGAGGACGCCGAGGAACTGCGGACCCCGGAGCAGCCGGAACACTCCGTCGACCTGCCGGCCCAGACCGCCAACCCCAGGCGCACCATCCTCACCGAGGTCCCGGCCGGGACCTCCGCCGCACAGTAGATCGCGCATTAGTACGCACCCCGGCCGCCGGATGCTCTGCCCCGGCCGCGCGAAGCGCACGGAACACGAGCACAGCGCACGGAACACAAGCGCACGGAACGACGGAAGGGCGCCCCGCCACCGGGGGCGCCCTTCTTGATGGGCGAGGTCCCGGGCCTCTTCCGCGTTAGCCTGGAGCGTCAGACTCCGGCCGGCTCGGTCACCGAAAGTTAAGGGGCGCAAGGATCCCGTGCGCATCGCCAGATTCTCCATCGACGGGAACGTCGCCTTCGGCGCGGTCGAGGGCGACAGGCAGGACGAACTCGTCCTCGACATCATCAAGGGCATCCCGTTCGCGGACTACGAACTCTCCGGCACGAAGGTGCCGGTCAGCAAGGTCAGGCTGCTGCCCCCGGTGCTCCCCAACAAGGTCGTGGCCTTCGGCCGCAACTACGCCGAGCACGCGCGTGAACTCGGCAACGAGGTGCCCGACGCCCCGTTCGCCTTCTTCAAGCCCTCCACCTCGGTGATCGGCCCCGGCGACGACATCCAGTACCCGCCCTTCTCCCAGGAGCTCCACCACGAGGCCGAGCTGGCCGTGGTGATCGGCCGCATGTGCCGCGAGGTGCCCCGCGAGCGCGTCCAGGACGTGATCCTCGGCTACACCTGCGCCAACGACGTCACCGCCCGCGACGTCCAGAAGCGGGAGAAGCAGTGGGCCCGGGCCAAGGGCTTCGACACCTCCTGCCCGCTCGGCCCCTGGGTCGAGACCGGCCTGGACCTCGCCACCGCGTCCGACCTGACCGTCCAGCTCACGGTCAACGGCGAACAGCGCCAGCTGGGCCGCACGAGCGAGATGATCCACTCCATCGAGGACCTGGTCGTCAACATCACCGAGGCCATGACGCTGCTCCCCGGCGACGTGATCCTCACCGGCACCCCGGCAGGGGTCGGCCCCCTGAACGTCGGCGACGAGGTCGCCGTCACCATCGAAGGCATCGGCACTCTCACCAACAAGGTTGTCAAGCGTGGCTAGCGCACCCGCCTCTTCCGTCCGCGTCCGTTTCTGTCCCTCGCCCACCGGCAACCCTCACGTGGGCCTGGTCCGCACCGCCCTGTTCAACTGGGCGTTCGCCCGGCACCACGAGGGCACGCTGGTCTTCCGCATCGAGGACACCGACGCCGCCCGCGACTCCGAGGAGTCCTACCACCAGCTGCTCGAGGCGATGCGCTGGCTGGGCTTCGACTGGGACGAGGGCCCCGAGGTCGGCGGCCCGCACGCGCCGTACCGCCAGTCGCAGCGCATGGACCTCTACAAGGACGTCGCGGCCAAGCTCCTCGAGACCGGCCACGCCTACCACTGCTACTGCTCCCAGGAGGAGCTGGACACCCGCCGTGAGGCCGCCCGCGCCGCCGGCAAGCCCTCCGGCTACGACGGCCACTGCCGCGCCCTGACCGCCGGGCAGATCGAGGAGTACCAGGCCCAGGGCCGCGCCCCGATCGTCCGTTTCCGCATGCCCGACGAGACGATCACCTTCACCGACCTGGTCCGCGGCGAGCTGACTTTCACGCCGGAGAACGTCCCGGACTACGGCATCGTCCGGGCGAACGGCGCCCCGCTGTACACGCTGGTCAACCCGGTGGACGACGCCCTGATGGAGATCACCCACGTCCTGCGCGGCGAGGACCTGCTCTCCTCCACCCCGCGCCAGATCGCGCTCTACAAGGCGCTGACCGAACTGGGCATCGCCAAGCGGACCCCGCACTTCGGCCACCTGCCGTACGTCATGGGCGAGGGCAACAAGAAGCTCTCCAAGCGCGACCCGCAGTCGTCCCTCAACCTCTACCGGGAGCGCGGCTTCCTGCCCGAGGGGCTGCTCAACTACCTCTCCCTGCTCGGCTGGTCGCTCTCCGCCGACCAGGACGTCTTCACCGTCGGCGAGATGGTCGCGGCCTTCGACATCGAGGACGTGAACCCCAACCCGGCCCGCTTCGACCTGAAGAAGGCCGAGGCGATCAACGCCGACCACATCCGTCTGCTGGATGTGAAGGACTTCACGGAGCGCTGCCGCCCGTGGCTCCAGGCCCCGTTCGCCCCCTGGGCGCCGGAGGACTTCGACGAGGCGAAGTGGCAGGCGATCGCCCCGCACGCGCAGACCCGGCTCAAGGTCCTCTCGGAGATCACCGACAACGTCGACTTCCTCTTCCTCCCCGAGCCGGCCCTCGACGAGGCGAGCTGGGCGAAGGCGATGAAGGAAGGCGCGGGCGACCTGCTCCGCACCGCCCGCGAGAAGCTCGAGTCGGCCGACTGGACCTCGGCGGAGTCCCTGAAGGAGGCCGTCCTGGCCGCCGGCGAGGCCCACGGCCTCAAGCTCGGCAAGGCCCAGGCCCCCGTGCGGGTGGCCGTCACCGGCCGTACCGTGGGCCTGCCCCTCTTCGAGTCCCTGGAGATCCTGGGCAAGGACGGCACACTGGCCCGCATCGACGCCGCACTGGCGAAACTGGCGGCATGACCGACGCGACGCGGTGAGGGGCGGCACCCGGAACTGCGGGTGCCGCCCCTCACCGCGTCCGGCGCCGCGTCCGGCACCGCGGAAACCGGCCCGCGCGCCGCGTCCCCGGGTTACCGTCGGGGCATGAGCATCCGCGCCGTGGTCTGGGACATCGACGACACCCTCTTCGACTACACCACCGCGGACCGGGCCGGCATGCGGGCGCATCTGGCGGCGGAGGGGCTGCTCGACGGGTACGAGAGCGTCGAGCAGGCCCTCGCCAGGTGGCGGGAGGCCACCGATGCGCAGTGGGCCCGGTTCTCCGCCGGGGAGATCTCCTTCGAGGGCCAGCGCCGCGACCGCGTACGGGTCTTCCTGGGGGAGGAGCTGACCGACGCGGAGGCCGACGCCTGGTTCGAGCGTTACATCGGTCACTACGAGGCCGTCTGGGAGCTGTTCCCGGACGTGCTGCCCGTCCTGGACGCCCTCGCCGCCGGCTACCGGCATGCCGTGCTGTCCAACTCGAGCATCCACGTACAGGAGCGGAAACTGCGTGCCCTCGGGGTGCGCGACCGTTTCGAGGCCGTCCTGTGCGCCGCCGAGCTCGGCGTCTCCAAGCCGGAGGCCGGGGCGTTCCTGGCGGCCTGCGACGCGCTCGACCTGGCCCCGCACGAGGTGGTGTACGTGGGCGACCACCCGGAGATCGACTGGCGCGGCGCGGCCGAGGCGGGGCTGCGCTCCGTATGGATCGACCGGGCCGGCGCGTACGCGGCGGGCGACATCCTGCCCGGACGCCACCGGATCGAGTCCCTCGCCGAACTCCCCGCGCTGCTCGCTCCGGATAGTCGTTTTGGAGCCCCGTCCACCTTCGGGTAATGTTCTTCCTGCGCCGCCGGGGAGCGGGCCGAGAGGCCGGTAACCGGGGGAGCGAACTAGAACAAGATCCCCTCAGGGGCTTGCGTTCCAGTGGCCTATGGTGTAATTGGCAGCACGACTGATTCTGGTTCAGTTAGTCTTGGTTCGAGTCCAGGTAGGCCAGCTCGCGGAGCTCATCCGCACCGCGGAACACATCCGCAAAGCCCCCGTTGTGTAGCGGCCTAGCACGCTGCCCTCTCAAGGCAGTAGCGCCGGTTCGAATCCGGTCGGGGGTACTGATCCTGATCCTGTCGGGATCGCTAGGGCCCCCGTTGTGTAGCGGCCTAGCACGCCGCCCTCTCAAGGCGGTAGCGCCGGTTCGAATCCGGTCGGGGGTACTGACTGGTCTAAACCATCATTGGTCTATGGTGTAATTGGCAGCACGACTGATTCTGGTTCAGTTAGTCTTGGTTCGAGTCCAGGTAGACCAGCTCGGATCTGCGGAGACGCAAGATCCTCGCCCCCGTTGTGTAGCGGCCTAGCACGCCGCCCTCTCAAGGCGGTAGCGCCGGTTCGAATCCGGTCGGGGGTACGCGTTCCGAAGGCCCTCCACTCGGTGGAGGGCCTTCGGCGTTCACCCGAAGCCGTAACGCCGGGCCGACTCCTCCTCCTGTGCCAGCCGGTGCAGCGCCTGGAGCACCGGCTCGATCGGCGTTCGGGCTCGCCGCCGCCCACGGGCAGGTGCCGCTGGAGCGGCGGGGGAGGCGGGCGCGGGACCGCTTCGCCCACCGGTCGCAGAAGGCCGCGGCGTCGCGGGAGACGTGAGAGCGATCGGGCGCGGGAGACGGACGGGGGCGGGCCTGCCGCGGCGTTGAGGCGGGCCCGGCCGTCCGGTCACGTGCCGCGGGCGGTCAGCCCGAGCGGCGCAGGGCCTCGGAGAGGCGGGCGGCGGCGTCGATGACCGCCTGGGCGTGCATACGGCCCGGGTGGCGCGTCAGGCGCTCGATGGGTCCGGAGACGGACACCGCGGCCACCACGCGGTTGGAGGGGCCGCGCACGGGCGCGGAGACGGAGGCCACGCCCGGCTCGCGCTCGCCGATGGACTGGGCCCAGCCGCGCCGGCGCACGCCCGACAGGGCCGTCGCCGTGAAGCGGGCGCCCTGCAGCCCGCGGTGCAGCCGCTCGGGCTCCTCCCAGGCGAGCAGGATCTGCGCCGAGGAGCCGGCCTTCATGGTCAGCGTGGAGCCGACCGGCACCGTGTCCCGCAGGCCGGACAGGCGTTCCGCCGCGGCCACGCAGATGCGCGTGTCACCCTGGCGACGGTAGAGCTGGGCGCTCTCGCCGGTGATGTCCCTGAGGTGGGTGAGCACCGGTCCCGCCGTGGCCAGCAGGCGGTCCTCGCCCGCCGCCGCGGCCAGCTCGGCCAGCCGCGGGCCGAGGATGAAACGGCCCTGCATGTCGCGCGCCACCATACGGTGGTGTTCCAGTGCCACGGCCAGCCGGTGGGCCGTGGGTCGTGCCAGTCCGGTGGCCCCGACCAGACCCGCGAGGGTGGCCGGACCGGACTCCAGAGCGCTCAGGACAAGGGCTGCCTTGTCCAGAACGCCGACGCCGCTACTGTTGTCCATGCAACGATACTCGCGTCTCACTCTGTGAAACGCAAGTTCAATTTTCCGTGGACTGCGACACCCTTGAACACACAACGGCCCGCTGACCGACGGGTCCGGCGGCAAACGCCCGTGCCCGGGGCCGGCGAGTGAGCCGAAGGGCTGCGCCGGCTCTCGGCGGCCCGGAGGCGAACGAGCAAGAAAATGGGGGCGCCAGCCGTCTCCTCAAAGATCTCTAGTTGGGCCGGTGCACCTTTGCCGGCCGGAGGGAAAGCGATGGGTAGGACACTCGCGGAGAAGGTCTGGGACGACCATGTCGTCCGGCGCGCCGAGGGCGAGCCCGACCTCCTCTACATCGATCTGCACCTGCTGCACGAGGTGACCAGCCCGCAGGCCTTCGACGGCCTCCGGCTCAGCGGCCGCCAGGTGCGCCGCCTCGACCTCACCATCGCGACCGAGGACCACAACACCCCGACCCTCGACATCGACAAGCCCATCGCGGACCCGGTCTCCCGGGCCCAGCTGGAGACGCTGCGCAAGAACTGCGCCGAGTTCGGCGTCCGGCTGCACCCGCTGGGCGATGTCGAGCAGGGCGTCGTGCACGTCGTCGGCCCGCAGCTCGGCCTGACGCAGCCCGGTACCACGGTCGTCTGCGGCGACTCGCACACCTCCACGCACGGCGCCTTCGGCGCGCTGGCGTTCGGCATCGGCACCTCCCAGGTGGAGCACGTGCTGGCCACCCAGACGCTGCCGCTGGCCCGCCCGAAGACCATGGCGATCACGGTCGACGGCGAACTGCCCGAGGGCGTCACCGCCAAGGACCTCATCCTGGCGATCATCGCCAGGATCGGCACGGGTGGCGGCCAGGGCTACATCCTGGAGTACCGCGGCCCGGCCATCGAGAAGCTCTCGATGGAGGCCCGGATGACCATCTGCAACATGTCGATCGAGGCCGGCGCCCGCGCGGGCATGATCGCCCCGGACGAGACCACCTTCGAGTACCTCAAGGGCCGCCCGCACGCCCCCGAGGGCGAGGACTGGGACGCGGCCGTCGCGTACTGGAAGACGCTGCGGACCGACGAGGACGCCGAGTTCGACGCCGAGGTCGTCATCAACGCCGCCGAACTGTCGCCGTTCGTCACCTGGGGCACCAACCCCGGCCAGGGCGCGCCGCTTTCGGCGTCCGTCCCCGACCCTGCTTCGTACGAAGACGCTTCGGAGCGCCTCGCCGCCGAAAAGGCCCTGGAGTACATGGGGTTGGAGGCCGGCCAGCCGCTGCGCTCCATCACGGTGGACACCGTCTTCGTAGGCTCCTGCACCAACGGCCGCATCGAGGACCTGCGCGCCGCCGCCGAGCTGCTGAAGGGCCGCAAAGTCGCCGACGGCGTACGGATGCTGGTCGTGCCCGGCTCCGCACGGGTCGGGCTCCAGGCCGTCTCCGAGGGCCTGGACGTGGTCTTCAAGGAGGCCGGCGCCGAGTGGCGGCACGCGGGCTGCTCGATGTGTCTGGGCATGAACCCCGACCAGCTGGCCCCGGGTGAGCGCTCCGCCTCCACCTCCAACCGCAACTTCGAGGGCAGGCAGGGCAAGGGCGGCCGTACCCACCTGGTGTCGCCGCAGGTCGCGGCCGCCACGGCGGTCCTGGGCCACCTGGCCTCCCCGGCCGACCTGTCCGACACCGCCCCCCGCACGCCCGCTGGAGTCTGATCAGTCATGGAAGCATTCACCGCGCACACCGGCCGGGCCGTCCCGCTGCGCCGCAGCAACGTCGACACCGACCAGATCATCCCTGCTCACTGGCTCAAGAAGGTGACCCGGGACGGGTTCGAGGACGGGCTGTTCGAGGCCTGGCGCAAGGACCCGGAGTTCGTGCTCAACCGCCCCGAGCGGCAGGGCGCGACGGTCCTGGTGGCCGGCCCCGACTTCGGCACCGGCTCCTCGCGCGAGCACGCCGTCTGGGCGCTGCAGAACTACGGCTTCAAGACGGTGATCTCCTCCCGCTTCGCCGACATCTTCCGCGGCAACTCGCTGAAGAACGGACTGCTGACCGTGGTCCTCGACCAGAAGGTCGTGGACGCTCTGTGGGAGCTGACGGAACAGGACCCCACGGCTGAGGTCACTGTGGACCTTGAGGCGCGTGAGGTGCGCGCGGCGGGCATCACCGCCTCCTTCGAGCTGGACGAGAACTCCCGCTGGCGGCTGCTGAACGGGCTGGACGACATCTCCATCACGCTCCAGAACGAGGCCGACATCGCCGAGTACGAGGCGAAGCGCCCGTCGTACAAGCCGCGGACGCTGCAGGTCTGAACCAGCTGAAGGTCTGAACCAACTGAAGAGGGTCGAGTTTCGGCCACCCCAACACCCCGGCTGTACCCCCGATCACCACGATCGGGGGTACAGCCGTATCTGCACCCGAACGGCCCCGCTCCGCTCCGGCACGACCGCCAACCTCCCACGTTACGCAGGTGGTTGCCGGGGTATGCGGGTTGTGGGAGGGAGGCCTCCGGGGGAGCCGGGAAGGCCTCCCGGGGCGCTAGTTGCACCCTGGGCAGGCGACAACTCGCCCCAGATGGCACAATCTGTGCATGGAACACGACGGCCAACTCCAGCTCTATGCGGCGGTCGCGGACCAACTCAAGGAAGCGCACTCAAGGGTGCGCGCACTGCAAGTCCCGGAGGGCGTACGGATGGCGCTGACCCGGAAGCTGCTGGTCATTACGGCCGCGGCCAAGCACGATCTCGCCGACGCGGCAAGGCGGCTCGATCGGTTCACCGCGGACCTCGACGAGGGGCGCATCCCCGAAGAGGGCCGCTGAACAAGATCAGAACTCGCCGAGTCCGTTGCGGCACAAGGGTGATTAGCCCGTTTCGTGTTTGATTTGCGGTATATATCTGCCTAACGTGCGAAAAAGCTTGAACACTTTCGTTCTGGCGATGTCTCCGAAGGGGAAGACGTGAACAAGGCGCAGCTCGTAGAAGCGATTGCCGACAAGATGGGCGGCCGCCAGCAGGCCGCCGATGCTGTCGACGCGGTCCTGGACGCCATCGTCCGAGCGGTCGTCGGCGGAGACCGGGTCTCGGTCACCGGCTTCGGGTCCTTCGAGAAGGTGGACCGCCCCGCCCGCTACGCCCGCAACCCCCAGACGGGCGAGCGGGTTCGTGTCAAGAAGACCTCCGTGCCGCGCTTCCGTGCCGGTCAGGGCTTCAAGGACCTGGTGAGCGGCTCGAAGAAGCTGCCGCGCGGCGGCGAGGTGGCCGTCAAGAAGGCACCGAAGGGCAGCCTGACCGGCGGCGCCGCGGCCACGGTCAAGAAGGCCGCCGCCAAGAAGACCACGGCCAAGAAGGCCGCCCCGACGGCGAAGAAGGCCGCGGCGAGGAAGACGACGGCCGCCGCGAAGAAGACCACGGCCGCCGCCAAGAAGACCACGGCGAAGAAGGCGACCGCCAAGACCACCGCGGCCGCCAAGAAGACGGCGGGCACCAAGGCCGCCGCCAAGAAGACCACGGCCACGAGCGCGCCGGCGAAGAAGGCCACGGCCACGAAGGCCCCGGCCAAGAAGTCGTCCGCGCGCAAGACCACCGCCAAGAAGGCCACCTCCCGCTGAGGCGTGAGGGCACAGGGCACTCACACGCCGGGCCGGACTCCCCTGGGGAGCCCGGCCCGCGGCGCGTTCTCAGAAGGTCTGCAGCGTCACCAGCGTGATCCGCGGGCCCGCCTCCGCGCCCTCGGGTGACGTCACCGCCGGTTCCGTCTCGATCCGCACCCGCTGCCCGGGCCGCAGCAGCCGCAGCCCGCCCGCGTCGAACGCCGGCGCGTCGAAGGCCACCGGGGTGCCGTCGTCGAGCAGCACCTGCCCGCTGCGGGTCTCGGGATCGTACGTGTACGCGGTCGCCTGCATGCCGGCAGCCTACTGCCCGGGAGTCAGCAGCCGCGCGGTCGCGGCCGCCGTGCGCGGGCCCACCCCGAGGGCCAGTGCCGCCCGCAGGTCCTCGCCGGTGTCCACGTCCTGGCGTACCGAATCCACCGCGTCGAGCAGCAGTTCCGCGGCGCCGGACGTACGGTGCCGCAGACGGGAACCAGGGCCGAAAGCGGGACGCAATTCCCGGTCGGCGACCGCGGCCAGCAGGGTGGTGCCGACCCCGGCCGCGTCGGGGAGAAAAGCACGGGGGAATTCCGAGGCCGCCGACAGGACCCGGGCCAATTCCAGCGGCCGCAGGGCCGGCAGATCGGCGTTCAGGGCCGCGAGCGGGCTTTTCGGACGCGATGCCCGTACGACGGCGGCGGCGTGCGTCAGGGCGGCGTTCAGACCGCTGCCCGGCTCGTCGGGGACGATGTGGGCGCCCAGCGCGGCCAGCTCACGGCCGGCCAGGGCGTCGTCGGTGACGACCGCCACATCCGTCACCGCGGGGCAGGCGAGCGCGGCGGCCACCGTGTCCTGGGCGAACGCGAGGGCCAGCCCCGGACGCAGCCCGTCGGCAGCGGTGTCCGCCAGCCTGCTCTTGGCCCGCTCCAGGGGCTTGAGGGGTATGACCAAGGTCCACTGCACCGACGTACCGTCCCTTACTCGTTGCGCCCATTGTCCCCCGGGCCTTCCGGCACGTGGGGCACCGGGAGGGGCGCGAAGCCCCGCCCAAGGGGGGTGCCGGTTGACGGGCGGGCGTACGGTGTCCTCGACAGACCGGCAGCCCGGGGGGACACTTGTGCGGCTCCCCGCCCTGGTGGCAGCCCTACAGGCCCTAGAGGAAGGTGTCCGCGTGCCCCGCCGCAGAATCGGCTTCTGGTACCGCTTCGCCGCGGTGCTCTGCAAACCGCCGCTGGTGGTTCTGATCAAGCGGGACTGGCGCGGAATGGAGCATATTCCGGCCGAGGGCGGATTTATCACCGCGGTGAACCACAATTCCCATGCCGACCCCCTCGGGTATGCGCACTATCAGTACAACACCGGACGGGTTCCGCGATTCCTGGCGAAGAGCGGGCTTTTCAAGAAAGGATTCGTCGGGGCCGCGATGCGCGGTACCGGGCAGATCCCCGTCTACCGCGAGTCCACCGACGCGCTCAGCGCCTTCCGGGCCGCGATCGACGCGGTGGAGCGCGGCGAGTGCGTCGCCTTCTACCCCGAGGGCACACTCACCCGCGACCCGGACGGCTGGCCCATGACCGGCAAGACCGGCGCCGCGCGCGTGGCGCTGCAGACCAAGTGCCCGGTCATCCCGGTCGCCCAGTGGGGCTGCAACGAACTGCTCCCGCCGTACGCCAAGAAGCCCCGCCTGCTGCCGCGCAAGACCCACCGCGTGCTGGCCGGCCCGCCGGTGGACCTCTCGCGCTTCTACGACAAGGAGATGACCGCGGAGCTGCTGAAGGAGGCCACCGAGGTCATCATGGCGGCCATCACCCGCCAGCTGGAGGAGATCCGCGGCGAGAAGGCCCCCGACAAGCCCTACGACCCGCGCCGGGAGCGGATCGAGCAGCGGCGCAGGACGCGGGCGCAGAGCGGCCGGGAAGAGGAGAGCGCCAAGTGAGCCAGCCTGTTCGGGCCGCCGTCATGGGCACCGGATCGTGGGGCACCGCTTTCGGTATGGTCCTCGCCGACGCGGGCTGCGAGGTGACCCTCTGGGCACGTCGCCCCGAACTCGCCGAAGCGGTCAACTCCACCCGGATCAACCCCGACTACCTGCCCGGTGTGGAACTCCCGGAGAACCTGCGCGCCACCGCGGACCCCGCCGAGGCCGTCCGGGGCGCCGACTTCACCGTACTCGCGATCCCTTCCCAGACCCTGCGCGACAACCTCGCCGAGTGGACCCCGCTGCTCGCCCCCGACACCGTCCTCGTCTCCCTCATGAAGGGCGTCGAACTCGGTTCCGCCATGCGGATGAGCGAGGTCATCGAGGACGTCGCCAAGGTCGGCCGGGACCGTATCGCCGTGGTCACCGGGCCCAACCTGGCCCGTGAGATCGCCGCCCGCATGCCCGCCGCCTCCGTGGTCGCCTGCACCGACGAGGCGGTCGCGCGGCGGCTCCAGACCGCCTGCCACACGCCGTACTTCCGTCCGTACACCAACACCGACGTGGTGGGCTGCGAACTCGGCGGCGCGGTCAAGAACGTCATCGGCCTGGCGGTCGGCATCGCCGACGGGATGGGCCTGGGGGACAACGCCAAGGGCTCGCTCATCACGCGCGGGCTCGCCGAGACCACCCGGCTGGGCGCGGCCCTGGGCGCCGATCCGCTGACCTTCGCGGGCCTCGCCGGCCTGGGCGACCTGGTGGCCACCTGCTCCTCGCCGCTGTCCCGCAACCACACCTTCGGCACCAACCTCGGCAAGGGCATGACCCTTCAGGAGACCGTCGCGGTCACCAGGCAGACCGCGGAGGGCGTCAAGTCCTGCGAGTCCGTGCTGGATCTGGCCCGCCGGCACGGCGTGGACATGCCCCTCACCGAGACGGTCGTCGGCATCGTGCACGAGGGCAAGCCGCCGGTGGTCGCCCTGAAGGAGCTGATGTCGCGCAGCGCGAAGCCGGAACGACGCTGAGCGACGCCCCGCTTCTCCCGGCCCGCCGCCGCTGCCCCGGGGCCCTACCACCGGGTACTCTCAACGCGATATGAGCACCGAGAACCTCCCCCAGAGCCCCGAGCAGCCGCCCCGCAAGCCGCGCGTGGCCGTCGTGTTCGGCGGGCGCAGCTCCGAACACGGGATCTCCATGGTCACCGCGGGTGCCGTCCTCAAGGCCATCGACCGGACGAAGTACGACGTCCTGCCGATCGGCATCACCCGGGACGGCCGTTGGGCGCTCACCGCCGACGCCCCCGAGCGGATGGCCATCGTCGACCGGCGCACGCCGAGCGTCGAGGAGCTCGCGGAGTCCACCGAGGGCAGCGTGGTCCTGCCCGTCGACCCCGCCAGCCGGGAGGTCGTCTACAGCGAGCCGGGTTCGGTGCCCAAGGCCCTCGGCGAGGTCGACGTGGTCTTCCCGGTGCTGCACGGCCCGTACGGCGAGGACGGCACCCTCCAGGGCCTCCTGGAGCTCTCCGGTGTCCCGTACGTGGGTTCGGGCGTGCTCGCCTCGGCCGTCGGCCAGGACAAGGAGTACATGAAGCGGGTGTTCACCTCCTTCGGGCTGAAGGTGGGCCCGTACGTGGTGATCCGGCCGCGCGAGTGGGAGCGCGACGAGTCCGCCGCCCGCAAGAAGATCATCGACTTCGCCGGTGAGCACGGCTGGCCGCTGTTCGTGAAGCCCGCGCGCGCGGGTTCGTCGATCGGCATCACCAAGGTCGACGACCTGGCCGGGCTGGACGAGGCCGTCGCCGAGGCCCAGCGGCACGACCCGAAGATCCTCGTGGAGGCGGCGCTGCGCGGCCGCGAGATCGAGTGCGGTGTTCTGGAGTTCGAGGACGGCCCGCGCGCCTCCGTGCCGGCGGAGATCCCGCCGCCGGACGCGCACGCGTACTACGACTTCGAGGCGAAGTACATCGACTCCACGCCCGGCATCGTGCCCGCCCCGCTCACCGAGGAGGAGACCGCCGAGGTGCGGCGCCTCGCGGTGGAGGCCTTCGAGGCGGCCTCCTGCGAGGGCCTGGTCCGCGCGGACTTCTTCCTCACCGAGGACGGCGAGTTCGTGATCAACGAGATCAACACGATGCCCGGCTTCACGCCCATCTCGATGTACCCGCAGATGTGGCGGGCGACCGGCATCTCCTACCCCGAGTTGGTGGACCGGCTGGTGCAGGCGGCGCTGCGGCGGCCGACCGGGCTGCGCTAGTCGCCGGAAGCGTTCGGGTGGTCAGACGGTGGAGGCGATCCCGGTGGGGATCGCCTTCTTGACGGCGGCGGCCAGGTCGACGAGGACCGTGGCGCTGTCCTGCCCGGGCACCGACTTGGGCAGGGTCACCTGCACGTACGCCTCACGCTTGGCCGTGGTGAACCGGTACGTCCCGTCGTCCTGCTTCTCCATCAGCCAGTCGACGCCGTCGACCCCGCCGCCGATCGCGTCCGGGTCGGCGCCCTTGGCCACCTTCGGGTCGATCATCTTGGGCGGTCTGCGGACACCGCAGCGCAGTATGATCGCCGGGCTTCCCCAGCCCGCCGTGAGGGCGGACCGGGGTTCGGGGTCGCTGCGCTTTCGGCCGTCCACCTTGTCCGGCAGTACCTCGTGCAGGTTCCGGCACAGCTTCGCGGTCTTCGCGTCGGGGCTGGGAACCGCCACCGTGGCGCTGTCGTCGCTCGAGGAGCAGCCCGCGACGGCGATCAGCAGGGCGAGCGCGGGCAGGCCGGTGAGCCGGTGACGGAAGATGTCCACCGGCCAAGGGTAGACGGGGGCTACAGATGCACGACCGGGCAGGTCAGGGTGCGGGTGATGCCGTCCACTTGCTGGACCTTCGCGACCACCATGCGGCCGAGGTCGTCCACGGTGTCGGCCTGGGCGCGCACGATGACGTCGTACGGGCCCGTCACGTCCTCGGCCTGGATGACTCCAGGGATCTTGCTGATCGTCTCGGCGACGGCCGACGCCTTGCCGACCTCCGTCTGGATCAGGATGTACGCCTGTACCACGGAACCTCCAGGGCGGCCACGAGGATCATGTGGGGAAAAGGAACGCCACGGTATCGCGTCGCCGGTCGCCACGGGGAGACCCGCGCGGCCCGCGACGTCACGCGCCGTGGTGCGGGCAGTACAGGGGGCGGCGGTCACTTCGGCCGCGGCGGGGACCAGGATGACGCGCGAGCGGGTACGGACAGGCGTACGGCCGGGCACAGAAGGGGCTGAAGGGCAATGAAGGGCACTGTGGGTGAGCTGGGCGAGTTCGGGCTCATCCGGGAGCTCACCTCCCGTCTCACCACCACCCCGGCGGTCCGGGTCGGCCCCGGCGACGACGCCGCGGTGGTCGCCGCCCCCGACCGCAGGGTGGTGGCGAGCACCGACATCCTCCTCGAGGGGCGGCACTTCCGCCGCGACTGGTCCACGGCGTACGACGTGGGCCGCAAGGCGGCCGCGCAGAACCTCGCGGACATCGCCGCCATGGGCGCGGTACCGACCGCGCTGCTGCTCGGCCTGGTCGTGCCCGCCGAACTCCCGGTCACCTGGCCGAGCGAGCTGATGGACGGGCTGCGCGACGAGTGCCAGGTCGCGGGCGCCTCCGTGGTCGGCGGCGACGTGGTGCGCGGCGACACGATCATGGTGTCCATCACGGCGCTCGGCGATCTGCGCAACCAGGAGCCGGTGACCCGGGCCGGCGCCCAGCCCGGCGACCTGGTCGCGGTGACCGGCTGGCTGGGCTGGTCCGCCGCCGGGTACGCGGTGCTCGCCCGCGGTTTCCGCTCGCCGCGCGCCTTCGTGGAGGCCCATCGGCGTCCCGAGCCGCCTTACCACGCGGGTCCGGCCGCCGCCGGGCTGGGCGCCACCGCCATGTGCGACGTGAGCGACGGGCTGATCGCCGATCTCGGGCACATCGCGGAGGCCAGCAAGGTCCGCATCGACATCCGCTCCGGCGCCATCGACATCCCCAGCCAGATGAACGACATCGGGCAGGCCGTCGGCGTGGACCCGCTGCAGTGGGTGCTGACCGGGGGAGAGGACCACGCGATCGTGGCCACGTTCCCGCCGGACGTGAAGCTGCCGGCCCGCTGGAAGGTGATCGGCGAGGTCCTCAACCCCTCGGCGCTGCCCCAGGTGACGGTCGACGGGGCGCCGTGGACGAGCAAGGGCGGCTGGGACCACTTCGGGGACATCGACTCATGATCCCCACGGTGCTGACGGTGGCGGGCTCGGACTCCGGCGGGGGCGCGGGCGTCCAGGCCGACCTGAAGACGATGCTCGCGCTCGGTGTGCACGGCATGAGCGTGATCACGGCGGTGACCGCGCAGAACTCGCTGGGCGTGCAGGGCGTCTGGGAGCTGCCGGTGGCGGCCGTGCGGGCCCAGTACCGCAGTGTCGTCGACGACATCGGTGTGGGGGCCGTGAAGACCGGCATGCTGGCCTCGGCCGAACTGGTCGAGGCGGTGGCGGAGTTGCTCGGCGGTACGGACGCGCCGGCGGTCGTGGACCCGGTGGGCGTCTCCAAGCACGGGGATCCGCTGCTGGCGGCCTCCGCGCTGGAGTCGGTCCGCGGGAAGCTGCTGCCGGCGGCGACGGTGGCGACCCCGAACCTCGACGAGGTGACCCGACTCACAGGGGTGCGGGTCGAGTCGGAGGACGACCTGCGCCGGGCCGCGGCGGCCGTGCTGGAGTACGGGCCGCGGTGGGCGCTGATCAAGGGCGGGCACCTGGTCGGGGCCGCTGGGAGCCGGTCCGTGCGGGCGGGCGGGAGCCAGGCGGTGGATCTTCTGACGGACGGCACCGAGGAGTACTGGCTGCGGGCGCCCCGGCACGGCAACCGGCACACCCACGGCACGGGCTGCACGCTCGCCTCGGCGCTGGCGTCGGGGCTGGCGAAGGGGCTGAGCGTGCCGGAGGCCGCCACGGCAGCCAAGGAGTACGTCACGGGCGCCATCGCCGCCGGGTTCGCCCTGGGGGCGGGGATCGGGCCCGTGGATCACGGGTGGCGCTCGCGCGGCTGACCGCGGCCACGGCAAAAAGCCGGCCCACCGTGAGGTGGACCGGCTCTGTGCAGCGAACCAGACGGTGGCCGCGCGCTCAGCTGTAGCGTCAGCGCGAGACCTTGCCGGCCTTGATGCACGAGGTGCAAGCGTTCACGCGCTTCGGCGTCCCGCCCACCACGGTACGCACACGCTGGATGTTCGGGTTCCAGCGGCGGGACGTACGGCGGTGCGAGTGCGAGATGTTGTTGCCGAAGCCCGGCCCCTTGCCGCAGACGTCGCAGTTGGCAGCCACGGGTCACTCCAAAGACTTCAGATGCACTTACGGTTGATCCCGGCATGCCGGGATCGAGATCCTAAGACCTGAGATCTTGAGTGGCGTTGCCAGGGGGAATGGCCCGATCAGGATCGGGCAACCGGAGCAGCATACAACGACTGCGCCCGTACAACGAAACTACCACGGCAGCTCAGGGGCCCGCCCCGGCCCTCTTCCGGCCGGCACCCGTCCGGGGTCTACGCTGCGTTGCACGTCCAGCCGGCTCAGGGAGGCGCAGGTGCCGCAGGTGCCGCAGACATTCTTCGATGCTCTCGCGGTGCGCACCTGGTGCCGTCTGGCGCTGCGGGAACTGGGGCGGTCACGCGAGGACATCGACGCGATCAACGTGTACCCGGTGGCGGACGGCGACACCGGCACGAACCTGTATCTGACCCTGGAGTCCGCGGCGACGGCGGTGGAGGCCGTGTTCACCGGCTACGAGGTGGAGCCGCAGGGCGGCCCGGGGCCGTCCTCGGCCGACGCCATGCACGCCATGGCCCATGGGGCGCTCATCGGGGCGCGGGGCAACTCCGGGACGATCCTCGCGCAGCTGCTGCGCGGCATGGCACAGGTGCTCGCGGCCGGCGGTGAGGCCCCCCACACAGACGGACAGGGGCTGCGGCTCGCCCTGCGGAACGCCGCCGACGCCGCCCGCCGCGCGGTGGCCCACCCCGTGGAGGGGACGGTCCTCTCGGTCGCCTCGGCCGCCGCCGACGCCGCCGAGGAGGCCGAGGGGGACTGCGCGAGCGTGGCACGGGCGGCCCACGAGGGGGCGCGCGCGGCCCTGGCGGCGACTCCGGGACAGCTGGCGGTGCTGAAGCGGGCCGGAGTGGTGGACGCCGGCGGGAGCGGGCTGGTGGCGGTCCTCGGGGCGCTGGTGGAGACGTTCACGGGACAGACACCGGTGGCGCCCGCCACGGAGCTGCCCCACACGGGCGTGCGGCCCGCCGGAGCGGACGGGGAGCACGCGGGGGCGGCGGAGCGCGCGGGGGCCGTCGGGTGCGCCGGGACCGGCGGGCCCGCCTTCGAGGTGATCTACCTGCTGGAGGCCGAGGACGCGGCCGTGGACCGGCTGCGCGAGCGGCTCGACCGGCTCGGGGACTCCCTCGTCGTCGTCGGCGGCGACGGGCTGTGGAACGTGCACGTGCACGTCGACGACGCGGGCGCGGCCGTGGAGGCCGGTGTCGAAGCCGGGCGGCCCCACCGGATCCGGATCACCCACTTCGGGCTCGGGGACGTGCACACCGGTGCCGAACCGCCGTCCAGGGAGCGGGCCCAGCGCGCCGTCGTCGCCGTCGTGCCCGGCGAGGGACTGGCCGGGCTGTACGCCGAGGCCGGCGCGACCACCGTGCTCGCCCGGCCCGGGGAGCCGCCCGCCAGCGGGGAGATCGTCCAGGCCGTGCGCCGCGCCCACGCGCGCGAGGTCGTGCTGCTGCCCAACGACGCCGAGCTGCGCCACACGGCGGCCGCGGCGGCCGAGCAGGTCCGCACGGAGGGGGTCCGCGTCGCCCTCATCCCGACCCGCTCGGCGGTCCAGGGGATCGCCGCGCTGGCGGTGCACGCGCCGGACCGCCGCTTCGACGAGGACGTCGTCCAGATGACCTCGGCGGCGGGTGCCACCCGGTACGCCGAGGTCGTCGTCGCCGAGCACGAGTCCTGGACCATGGCCGGCATCTGTCAGGCCGGCGACGTACTGGGGCTCGTCGACGGCGACGTGGCGGTGATCGGCTCGGATGTCACCGCCACCGCCGAGGCCGTCCTGGACCGCATGCTCCAGGCCGGCGGCGAACTGGTCACCCTCGTGCTCGGCGACGAGGCGCCCGAGACCGTCGCCGAGCACCTTCAGGCACGCGTGCGGGAGGCGTACCTGGCCGTGGACACGGTCGTGTACCGGGGCGGGCGGCAGGGGGCGCTGCTGCTCATCGGGGTGGAGTGAGCGCAGTGGGCGCAGTGGGCGCAGTGGGCGGTGGGCCGGGCGGCGAGGCGCGGCGGACCGGCCGCCGGCGTCCGGGGCCCGCCCTTCACGGCTCCCGGTCCGCCGGCACCGCGCCCAGCAGCTGCTCCGCCTCCGTCCGCCGGGCCCGCACGGTCTCGTCCTCCGCGCCCACCCCGTCGTACGCCGCCAGCACCGCACGCGCGCGTGCCGCCGCGTCCGCCGGGCGGCCCAGGTCCGCCGCCAGCCAGCCTGCGGCCAGCTCCGCGCCGGTACGGCTGTGCAGGGCGTCCGCGCCGAGCGAGGCGAACACCGCCGCCGCCCGCGTCATCTGGGCGAGCGCGTCCTCCAGTGCGGCCCGACCCGCCGATTCCCCGGCGTCCCCGTCCCCGTCCCCGTCCCCGGCGTCCTCCGGCGCCGAGCGGGCCAGCAGATCGCCGTACTGCCGGTGGGTGTGACCGAGTTCGGCGGTGAGCCGCTCCACGGCTTCCGCGTCGCCGGCCGATTCCAGCGCCCGCGCGCACTCCCGGACCGCGTCCCCCATGAGTTCCCGCGCCCCGCCGGACCCTGACCCGGTGCGCAGCGCCAGCCAGGCGCGGGCGCGCAGGCTGCGGACCAGACCGTGGACGTTGCCCAGGGAACGCCACAGGTCGCCCGCGCGCGCGTAGGCCCGGTCGGCGTCGGCGGGCAGCCCGGCCTGGCCGAGGGACTCGGCGGCGAGGTGGGCGAGGGTGGCGTGGTCCTGCTGCTCGGGCCAGTGCCGGGCGATCTCGGCGGCCTTGAGCCGGTGCTCGGCGGCCTCCCGGTGCTCACCCAGCTCGCTCAGGCAGTCCCCGAGCCACCACCGCGTCTGCACCACCGCGCCGTCGCCGTGTGTCTCGGCGGTCAGATCGGCCAGCGCCGACTCCAGCACCTCGGCGGCCTCCGCGCACCGCCCCTGCCGCAGCAGGAAGCCGCCCAGCTGGTGGCGTGCCCAGGCGCCCAGCGTGGCGCCCTCGCCCGCCTCGTCGGCCCAGTGCGCCGCCTCAAGGGCGTGCTCCGCCGCCTCCCTCGGGTCGTCCCGGCCGCCGACCACCTCCGCGAGCTGCAGGTGCAGCTGGGCCCGGCCGATCGCCTCCACATGGGGCCCGCCGTGCGCCATGGCCGCCCGCAGCGCCCGCTCGGCCTCCGCCAGGTCGCCCTGCGCGTGGGCGAAGGCGGCCACCCGGACCTCGTACTCCACCGCGAACCACGGCAGGCCCGCCTCCACGAACTGCCTGGTGGCCCGCCGGAAGAGGTTCGCCGCCGTCTCGGCGTCCCCGGAGTGCTCCGCGAGCTCCGCCAGCATCGCCCGCGCCTCGGCCGCCCGGGACGCCAGCCGCACGTCGCCCCCGACGTGTCCGTCGACGAGCGCCAGCAGTTCCCGCACCGCCCGCCCGACCGCCTCCCCGGCGTCCCGCGGTGCCTCGTGCATCCGGCGCATCAGGATCCGCGCCCGGCTCATCAGCACCGACGCCGTCTGCCGCACGCCGGTGGCGTCCTCGGCGTAGAGGGCGAGGATCCGGTCGTACGGCTCGGCGATCGCCGCGATCGCCTCGTCGATCCGGCCCGACAGGGCCTGGGCGTAGGCGGCACGCGCGCGTGCCGCGAGCGCCTCCCCGGCGTCGCCCGCCTCCGCGTACAGCTCGGCGGCCCGCTCGAACAGCGCGACGCCCTCGGGGCCCCGGCCCATCGCCTCGTGATCGACGATCTCCGCGCGGTCCCGGGCCGCCAGCGGCACGCCCTCGGCGGCCCGGGCGACCGCCGCCCACGCGTCGAGGGCGTGCGGCTGGAGGGAGTCCGACAGCCGCCGGGCCTTGGCCAGCAGTGCGGGCAGGTCCGGCTCGTCCGCGCCCGCGGCCGTGTCCGGTGCGATCGGCGCGGCCGGGCGGGACACGGCGGCCGGCGCGGCCGCGGTGCGCACGCCGAGCGGCAGCCGTTCCACCAGCGGGCGCTGAGCCATGCGCTCGCGTGTCCGGTCACCGACGTACGAGGTGCCGTTGCGCACGTCGAACCGCCCGGCCAGGTCCTGGGCCTCCGCGCGCGCGTGGGCGGCGAGATCCCGCGCGGTCCACACCTTCCCGGCCGGCCCCGGGACCCGCTGCTCGCCGAGCCCCAGCCCGGTCAGGCGGTCCATGAGCAGTGCCACCACGGCCATGAAGTCCAGGCGGCTGCGCGGATGCCCGGTGTCGGTGAAGTAGGCCGGCCGCTCGGCGAGCAGTTCCAGGCCGCGTGCCTCGTTGCCGGTGAGCGCGCAGAACTCCACATGGTCCGCGTACGCGCCGCGCATGCTCTCCATCGGCCGCACCAGCCGGAAACCGCGCAGGTGGTGGGCGCGGGCCTCGTCCACGCGGCCGAGCCGGAGCAGCGGCGTGAGGGAGGAGGCGAGGACGCTGTGCGGCTCGTGGGCGCAGCTGTACTCGCCCTCCAGGACCGGCCGCCACAGGTCGAGCGCCTCGGTGTCCCGGCCGCGCCTGACCTGCCACGTGCCCTGTCCGTGCAACTCGCAGGCGTGGCAGTCGGCCATCCGGTCCCGGTCGGCGGCCAGCCAGGCCGCGTAGGCCCGTTCGGCGCGGTCCAGGTCGCCGGTGTGCGCGGCGACGCTGAACTCGGCGCTGCGCACGGCCCGCTCGGAGTGTCCGGCCAGCCGGTAGCGGTGCTCCATCTCGCCGAGCCACTTCTCGATGGAGGCCAGCGGCACGTGCGGCTGGTCCAGCATCCCGGCCGACACCCACTTGAAGACCCAGTGCAGCGAGTGCGTCTCGTACTCGTCGAAGTCCTCGGGCCGCTCGTCCCACATGCGCAGCAGCCGCGCGAACGGGACGAACATCTTGTCCTTCTCGGAGCTGTAGTTGTAGACCTTCAGCTGGTGCCCGAGCGCCTCGATCACCGCGAGCGGGACGTCCAGCTTCTCCGCCTCGGCGAGCAACTGCTCCGCGCGCGCGTTGCGGGCCGGTCCCTCCGGCTGTTCGGAGTTCTCCGCCATGGCCCGGCGCAGCGCGTCGAAGTCCGTGATCCCGGTCATCGGTGACCGTCCTCCCCGTGTGCGGATTCCCCGTGTGTGGCCCACTCCAGGAGGCCGATGAACGCGCGGTTGAGCAGCGCGGAGTCCGCGGGCCTGAGCGGGCGCTGCGCCATCAGCAGCGCCTGCCCGTACAGCGACTCGGTCGCGGTGCCGATCAGCTCGGGATCCTTCAGGGAAGCGATCCGCCGGATCAGCGGGTTGAGGTGGTTGAGCACCAGACGCGCGCGCGGGGCGCTGCCCCGCAGTGAGCCGAGGATGCCCGCCCACAGGTCGTCGGCCTGGGACTCCGCCTCCGCGCGCGCCTGCTCGTGCCGGGCGGCCCGGTCGTCCAGGTGCAGCGCGGGAACCGAGAGGGGGTGGAAGGCACGCAGGACGACGTCGCACCCCAGCGGGCCGAGTCTCGCCCGCGCCGCGGCCAGGAAGCCGGACAGGGCCAGTTCCTCCGCCGGGTCGACCGCGTCCAGGTGGGCGGTCACGGTGTCCGCGTCCAGCTCGGCGACCACCGTCCCCGGGCGCACCGACGGCAGCGCCTCGACCAGTTCGCTGTCGTAGGTGTAACCGCCGTTGACCACGCCGACGCCCTGCGCGGAGGCGATCGGCGCGACCTGCCGGTACTCCTCGACCGTGCGCGTGAAGTGCACCACGGGGTGGCGCTGCGCGAACTCCTCCAGGGACAGCTGTCCGTCGGTCGTCTCGAACGGCAGCCAGGGCAGCATCGTGCGCAGCATGTCCCTGTCGTGCCGGGCGAGCGACTTCACCCCCAGGTGGTGCACCGAGAGGAAGGCCGACAGCCGTTCCGGATCGCCCGCCGCCAGCGCGGTCAGCCAGGACCGAATCCTTTCGCCGAGCGCTTCCCGTACGGCGGCCAGCGTCTCGTCCTCGTACAGCGACTCGCGCGAGGCCGTGGGCCTGAGACTGTCGGTGTCCAGGACGCAGCGCACGAAGAACGCCCAGTCCGGCAGCAGCTGCTCGGCCCGCTCGGTCAGCAGCATGCCCTTCAGGTGCACCCGGTGGGTGGCGCGCTGGGCGGGGCTGACCGCTGACGGCAGCACGTACGCCACCCCGCGGATCCCGGCCAGCGGCACGTCGAGCTCGATCGAGTCCAGCGGGGTGAAGCCGAAGGTCTCGTGGCAGTGCCGGGCCAGGGCCACCCGGCGGGCGGCGGGGGAGGGGTGGGGGCGGTCCCAGACGGCGGGCAGATCGGTGACCGCCTCGTCGTCCACCCGTACGTCGTAGGGCAGCAGCGAACCGAAGTCCCGTGCCAGCGTCCGGACGCGCTGCGGCGAGAGCCACTCCCCGGCGCCGGCCCGCGCGGTCAGGTGCACGGTGGTGCCCGGCTCGGGCCGGGCCTCGTGGGGCAGCGTGCGCACCGTGTAGGAGCCGTCGTCGCTCGCCGTCCACTCCACCGGCGGTGCGTCGGGCGTCCGGGCGCTGCGGCTGACCACCCGGATGCGCTCGGCGACGACGAAACAGGCCAGCAGGCCGATGCCGAACTGGCCCAGGAAGTCGGAGCGGGCCTCCTGCAGCCCCTCGGCGCGCTTGGAACTGCGGCCGATGGTCGCCAGCAGGCTGTGCACGTCCGACTCGGTGAGTCCGACGCCGGTGTCCTCCACCCGGAGGGCGGCGCCCGTCCCGGAGCCCGTGTGCAGCCGCACCCGTGCCGGGGCGCCGGGCTGCTCGGCGCGCCGCGCGGTGACGGCGTCCACCGCGTTCTGCAGGAGCTCGCGGAGGTAGACCTTGGGGCTGGAGTAGAGGTGATGGGAGAGCAGGTCCACCAGACCACGCAGGTCGACCTGGAACGTGTGAGGTGACGGGGATGCCTGGGATGACTGTGGGGTCTGGGAGTCCATCGTCGCAGCGCCACCGGCGGGGGACTTCAGGGCGGCGCGGGGTCGGGCGGTCCCTCGGGTGAGGAGGTGACCGCGGGGGGATGGCCGGAGCGCGTCATCCTAGAGCCCGAACAGCCCGCCTCACCAGGACTTTCCCAAGACGTATACGGCGTTGTCAGTGCGGTGGTGTGCAATGGATCCCGTGCCCGCACTGGAAGAACCACTGAAACAACCTCTGAAGTCAGTGCTCGGCCCCGCCACCGCGAAGGTGATGGCCGAGCACCTCGGCCTGCGCACCGTCGGCGACCTGCTGCACCACTACCCGCGCAGATACGAGGAGCGGGGCCAGCTCACCCATCTCGCCGACCTCCCCATGGACGAGCACGTCACGGTGGTCGCCCAGGTCGCCGACGCCCGTCTGCACAGCTTCGCCTCCTCAAGGGCCCCGCGCGGCAAGGGCCAGCGCCTGGAGGTGACCATCACGGACGGCAGCGGCCGGCTCCAGCTGGTCTTCTTCGGCAACGGCGTGCACAAACCCCACAAGGAGCTGCTGCCGGGCACACGCGCGATGTTCGCGGGCAAGGTGTCGGTGTTCAACCGGCGACTCCAACTGGCCCACCCGGCCTACGAGTTGCTGAAAGGTGACGGCGAGGAGACCGTCGAGACCTGGGCCGGCGCGCTCATTCCCATCTACCCGGCCACCGCCAAGCTGGAGTCCTGGAAGATCGGCAAGGCGGTCCAGACGGTGCTGCCCAGCGCGCAGGACGCCGTGGACCCGCTGCCCGGCTCCCTGCGCGAGGGCCGCGGGCTGGTCTCCCTCCCCGAGGCACTCCTGAAGATCCACCGCCCGCACACCAAGGCCGACGTCGCCGACGCCCGCGCCCGCCTCAAGTGGGACGAGGCCTTCGTCCTCCAGGTCGCCCTGGCCCGCCGCCGGCACGCCGACGCGCAGCTCCCGGCGGTCGCGCGGCGCCCGCTCCCCGACGGCCTGCTGACCGCCTTCGACGACCGTCTGCCCTTCACCCTCACCGAGGGCCAGCAAAAGGTCTCCCGGGACATCTTCGACGACCTCGCCACCGAACACCCGATGCACCGGCTGCTCCAGGGCGAGGTCGGCTCCGGCAAGACCCTGGTCGCCCTGCGCGCCATGCTCGCCGTCGTCGACGCCGGGGGCCAGGCCGCCATGCTCGCGCCCACCGAGGTCCTCGCCCAGCAGCACCACCGGTCGGTCACCGAGATGATGGGCGAGCTCGCCGAGGGGGGGATGCTGGGCGGCGTCGAGCACGCGACCAAGGTGGTGCTGCTCACCGGCTCGATGGGGGCCGCCGCCCGCCGCCAGGCGCTGCTCGACCTCGCCACCGCAGAGGCCGGGATCGTCATCGGCACGCACGCGCTGATCGAGGACAAGGTGCAGTTCCACGACCTCGGGCTGGTCGTGGTCGACGAACAGCACCGCTTCGGTGTCGAACAGCGCGACGCCCTGCGCGGCAAGGGGAAACAGCCACCGCACCTGCTCGTCATGACCGCCACGCCGATCCCGCGCACGGTCGCCATGACCGTCTTCGGCGACCTGGAGACCTCCGTCCTCGACCAGCTCCCGGCCGGCCGCTCGCCGATCGCCAGCCATGTCGTGCCGGCCGCCGACAAGCCGCACTTCCTGGCCCGCGCGTGGGAGCGGGTGCGCGAGGAAGTGGAGAACGGCCACCAGGCGTACGTGGTCTGCCCGCGCATCGGGGACGAGGAGGACGACCCCAAGAAGGGCGCGAAGAACGGCTCCCCGGAGGACGAGGCCGACAAGCGGCCCCCGCTCGCGGTCCTGGACGTGGCCGGGCACCTGGCGAAAGGCCCGCTGAAGGGCCTGAGCGTGGAGGTCCTGCACGGCCGTATGCACCCCGACGACAAGGACGCGGTGATGCGCCGCTTCGCCGCCGGGGAAGCCGACGTCCTCGTCGCCACGACCGTCATCGAGGTCGGCGTCAACGTGCCGAACGCCACCGTGATGGTGATCATGGACGCCGACCGGTTCGGCGTGTCCCAGCTCCACCAGCTGCGCGGCCGCGTCGGCCGTGGCTCGGCGCCCGGCCTGTGCCTGCTGGTCACCGAGATGCCCGAGGCGAGCCCCGCCCGCCAGCGGCTGAACGCGGTGGCGTCGACGCTCGACGGCTTCGAACTCTCCCGTCTCGACCTGGAACAGCGCCGCGAGGGCGATGTCCTCGGCCAGGCCCAGTCGGGCGCCCGCACGTCCCTGCGCGTGCTGGCCGTCATCGACGACGAGGAGATCATCACGGAGGCGAGGCAGGAGGCGGCGGCCGTCGTGGCGGCGGACCCGGAGCTGACCGGCCTCCCCGCCCTGCGGACGGCCCTGGACGCCCTCCTGGACGAGGAGAGAGAGCAGTATCTGGAAAAGGGGTGAGCCGGAGCGCCCCGGCAGGGGCGCGAGGGGCTGTACTGGACACGCGGCAACCGCCGCGCGAGCGCGACCGGCGACAATGAACCTGTAGCCGCCTACGACCAAGGAACCGAAGATGACCCGCGTGATCGCCGGCACAGCCGGCGGACGCCGCCTGGCCGTCCCGCCGGGCAACGGCACCCGCCCCACCTCGGACCGCGCACGCGAGGGACTCTTCTCCACCTGGCAGTCCCTGCTCGGCGGCCCCCTCGACGGCGAACGCGTCCTGGACCTGTACGCCGGTTCCGGCGCCGTCGGCCTGGAGGCCCTCTCCCGCGGCGCCGGCCACACCCTCCTCGTCGAGTCCGACGCGCGGGCGGCCCGCACCGTCCGGGAGAACGTGCGGAACCTCGGCCTGCCCGGCGCCGAGGTCCGGGGGGGCAAGGCCGAGCAGATCGTCCGCTCGGAGGCCCCGGCAGAGCCGTACGACCTCGTCTTCCTCGATCCGCCGTACGCGGTCACCGACGACGATCTTCGCGAGATCCTGCTCACACTCCGCACGCAGGGGTGGCTCGCGGCGGAAGCCCTCGTCACCGTGGAGCGCAGCACCAGAGGCGGCGAATTCCGCTGGCCGGACGGCTTCGAGGCGATCCGGGCCCGTCGCTACGGCGAGGGAACGTTTTGGTACGGTCGCGCCGCCTCTACGTGCGAAGACGCACGATGACCGGACCGGAGAGCGAGGGATCACAAGTGCGCCGCGCCGTATGTCCCGGGTCGTTCGACCCGATCACCAACGGACACCTCGACATCATCTCCCGCGCCTCCCGCCTCTACGACGAGGTGTACGTCGCGGTGATGATCAACAAGTCCAAGAAGGGCCTGTTCGAGATCGACGAGCGGATCGACCTGATCCGCCGGGTCACCGCCGAGTACGGGAACGTGACCGTCGAGGCCTTCCACGGCCTGCTCGTCGACTACTGCAAGGAGCGCGACATCCCGGCCATCGTCAAGGGCCTGCGCGCGGTCAGCGACTTCGACTACGAGCTGCAGATGGCCCAGATGAACAACGGCCTGTCGGGCGTCGAGACCCTTTTCGTGCCGACCAACCCCACCTACAGCTTCCTCTCCTCCTCCCTGGTCAAAGAGGTCGCCACCTGGGGCGGAGACGTCTCCCACCTGGTGCCGCCGGAGGTCTTCGAAGCGCTCGGCAGGCGGCTCAGGAAGGACTGACGGGCTGACAACCCGTCACCCGGTGTCGGACCGTCACCCCGGGGCCGTACAGTCGTCCCGTCCGTCTCCAACACAGCTGTAGAGAGTGGCGAGCACAGGTGGACGTCCAGAAGAAGCTCGACGAGATCGTCACCGCGGTGTCCGGCGCCCGGTCCATGCCCATGTCGGCCTCCTGCGTGGTCAACCGGGCCGAGCTGCTCGCGATGCTCGAAGAAGTGCGCCAGGCCCTGCCGGGCTCCCTCGCCCAGGCCCAGGAGCTGATCGGCGACCGCGAGCAGCTGGTCGAGCAGGCCCGCCTCGAGGCCGAGCGGATCATCGAGAGCGCGCACGCCGAGCGCGGCTCGCTGGTCTCCGGCACGGAGATCGCCCGCCGCTCCCAGGCCGAGGCGGACCGGATCCTGACCGAGGCCCGCAAGGAGGCCGAGGAGATCCGCGCCGAGGCCGACGACTACGTCGACTCCAAGCTCGCCAACTTCGAGGTCGTCCTCACCAAGACCCTCGGCTCGGTCGGCCGCGGCCGCGAGAAGCTGCTCGGCACCGGGCCCGGCCTCGACGAGGACGGCTACGCGGACGAGGACGCCCCCGAACGCAGCCACGACCCGGAGACCCTGCGCCGCGACGCCGACGCCTACGTCGACACCAAGCTCGGCGCCTTCGAGGCGGTCCTCGCCAAGACCCTGGAGGCCGTCGGCCGCGGCCGCCAGAAGCTGCACGGCCGCATCGCCACCGACGACCTCGGCGCCCTCGCCGACGACTCCGCCACCCGGCAGCACTCCAGCGACGCCGACTACCTCGCCGACCTCGCGGCCCTCGCCGAGCAGGACACCCGGGCCGGACAGCCCGCACAGCCCCAGCAGCAGCCGCAGTACGACCAGCAGCCCCAGCCCGACTACGGCTACCAGCAGCAGCCCGACCCGTACGGCGGCTACCCGCAGCAGCAGGGCTATGGCCAGCAGGACCCGTACGGCTACCAGCAGGCCGACCCGTACGCGTACCAAGGCCAGGGCCAGGGCTACGACCAGCAGCCCGCCTACGACCCGAACCAGGCCCAGCAGGCCCAGCAGTCCCATCAGTCCCAGCCGGGCTACGCCCTCGACGAGACGAGCCTGTTCGACACCAGCATGATCAGCGCGGAGCAGCTCAGGGCGTACGAGCAGGAGCGCGGCCTGTAGCCGAGGCCCCGATTGGGCCGTGAGCGAAAGGTCCAGTATCCTGGCTCTTCGGTCGCGTGCACGTCCGCGATCAGCGCTGCCCCGGCGACACCTCCGGGCGGCGTCCCTCTGAGCTCGAAGATCGAAAGCAGGAATGGCCTCCAACGCGCGCCTCGACCACCGCAACCCCCTCGTGTTCGACACACATGAGCTGGGTCGGCGTCCTGGTGCCCTGCAGCGCCTGACCCGCACGGTCGACGCCCCCAAGGACTTCGGTGTCCAGGGAGTCATCGGAGTGCCGGAAGGCGCCCCGGTGGAGCTCGAACTCCGGCTCGAGTCGGTCATGGAAGGGGTGCTCGTCACGGGCACCGCCCGTGCCACGGCCGAGGGGGAGTGCGTAAGGTGTCTGGAGCCGGTCGGGCTGGAGCTCGAAGCGGACTTCCAGGAACTGTTCACGTACCCTGACGCCGACGACCGGGGCCGTGTGATCGCGGAACCGGGCGACGACGCCGAGGACGACGAGGACAGGTTCTACCTCGAGGACGGACTCTTCGACCTCGAGCCTCTGCTGCGCGATGCGGTGGTGCTCGCACTGCCGATGCAGCCGGTGTGCCAGGAAGACTGCCCGGGCCTGTGCTCCGAGTGCGGAGCGCGGCTCGCGGACGACCCGGACCACCACCATGACGCCGTCGACATCCGTTGGGCGGCTTTGCAGGGACTCGCCGGTTCCACGAGGGACGGCGAGAAGGACGAGATGAGCGGCGCTGACGCGGAAGCGGGCGTCGACGAGAAGCAGGAGAAGTAGCCGTGGCTGTTCCGAAGCGGAAGATGTCGCGCAGCAACACGCGCCACCGCCGGTCGCAGTGGAAGGCTGCGGTCCCCACCCTGGTTGCGTGCGAGCGCTGCCACGAGCCCAAGCTGCAGCACATCGCGTGCCCGTCTTGCGGCACCTACAACAAGCGCCAGGTCCTCGAGGTCTGAGCGGCTGGTGAGAGGTGTGATGTCTGATCCGAAGGAGAACACTTCCCGTCAACGCGGGGGTCGTCCGGCGGACAACACGGCCTCGTCCCACACGCTTCTGGAAGGGCGGCTCGGCTACCAGGTCGAGTCCGCCCTTCTGGTGCGAGCACTGACCCACCGTTCCTACGCGTACGAGAACGGCGGTCTGCCGACGAACGAGCGGCTGGAGTTCCTCGGTGACTCCGTCCTCGGCCTCGTCGTCACGGACACGCTGTACCGCACCCACCCCGACCTGCCCGAGGGCCAGCTGGCCAAGCTCCGGGCCGCGGTGGTGAACTCGCGTGCGCTCGCGGAGGTGGGCCGTGGTCTCGATCTGGGCTCCTTCATCCGGCTCGGCCGCGGTGAAGAGGGCACGGGAGGCCGGGACAAGGCGTCCATCCTTGCCGACACCCTGGAAGCGGTGATCGGCGCGGTCTATCTCGACCAGGGCCTCGACTCGGCGTCCGAGCTGGTGCACCGGCTCTTCGACCCGCTGATCGAGAAGTCCTCCAACCTCGGAGCCGGCCTGGACTGGAAGACCAGTCTCCAGGAGCTCACCGCGACGGAGGGGCTCGGCGTGCCCGAGTACCTGGTCACGGAGACCGGCCCCGACCACGAGAAGACCTTCACTGCTGCCGCCCGCGTCGGAGGCGTCTCGTACGGCACCGGCACCGGCCGCAGCAAGAAGGAAGCGGAGCAGCAGGCGGCCGAGTCCGCGTGGCGGTCCATCCGGGCCGCGGCGGACGAGCGCGCCAAGGCGACGGCCGACGCGGTCGACATCGACGCGGGCGCCGACGACACAGCATCCGCTTCCGCCTGAGCGGCACCAGCAAGCAACAGCCGAGCGCCCGCCCCCGCCGGGGGCGGGCGCTCGGACCGTCCACCGCATGTCCACGGGGGTTGAGATGCCCGAGTTGCCCGAGGTCGAGGTCGTCCGGCGCGGCCTGGAGCGCTGGGTCGCCCACCGGGCCGTCGCCGACGCCGAGGTGCTGCACCCGCGTGCCGTGCGCCGGCACGTGGCCGGCGCGGACGACTTCGTGCACCGGCTCAAGGGGCACCGCATGGGCACGCCCAGCCGGCGCGGCAAGTATCTGTGGCTGCCCCTGGAGGACACCCGGCAGGCGGTGCTGGCGCACCTCGGGATGAGCGGGCAGCTGCTGGTGCAGCCCGAGACGGCACCCGATGAGAAGCACCTCAGGATCCGCATCCGCTTCGCCGACGGGCTCGGCACCGAACTCCGCTTCGTCGACCAGCGCACCTTCGGCGGGCTGTCGCTGCACGACACGACCCCCGACGGCCTGCCGGACGTCATCGCGCACATCGCCCGAGACCCGCTCGACCCGCTCTTCGACGACGAGGCCTTCCACCAGGCGCTGCGCCGGAAGCGGACCACCATCAAGCGCGCCCTGCTGGACCAGTCGCTGATCAGCGGTGTCGGCAACATCTACGCGGACGAGGCGCTGTGGCGTACCCGTCTGCACTACGAGCACCCCACGGGCACCCTCACCCGTCCCCGTACCGCGGAGCTCCTCGGTCATGTCCGGGACGTGATGAACGAGGCCCTCTCCGTGGGCGGCACCAGCTTCGACAGCCTGTACGTCAACGTCAACGGCGAGTCGGGCTACTTCGACCGTTCCCTTGACGCGTACGGCCGGGAGGGTCTGCCCTGCCGGCGCTGCGCGACACCCATGCGCCGCCGCCCGTGGATGAACCGGTCCAGTTACTTCTGCCCGCGCTGTCAGCGGGCGCCGCGCGTGTCGTCGTAACGCTCGCGGGCCGCCAGTACGTCGTCCATCCGGCCCTCCACACAGTGGATGAGGTCCAGCAGACGGGTCGCCACCTCGCGGCCCAGCGGCGTCAGTTCGTAGTCCACCCGGGGCGGGTTCGTCGGCTGGGCCTCGCGGTGCACCAGCCCGTCGCGCTCCAGCGCCTGCAGCGTCTGGGACAGCATCTTCTCGCTCACGCCGTCGACCCGGCGGCGCAGTTCGTTGAAGCGCAGCGAGCCGCCCTCGTGCAGCGCGCCGAGAGCGAGCGCACCCCAGCGGCCGGTGACGTGCTCCAGCGTGCCGCGCGAGGGGCACGCCTTCGCGAACACGTTGTAGGGGAGGTTCTGCCCCTCGGCGCTCTCCTGCGTGACGGTCATGCATCCAAGCGTACTCGAGGGCAGCGCTAACCGACAGGTTGCACTAGCGAAAAGTTAGTGCTTTTCCTTCGTCACTGTCCATGAACTGCTCATTCGAGGAGTACCCCTAGTGACCAGCCAGTACCCGGGGCGCCGGGTGGCCGAGACCGCTCGGGTGTTCGCGCTGGGGCGCGCGGCGGCATGACGGGGTCCGGCAGGACCCGTGGCGGGGCCGTGGTGACCGGCCTCTAGTAGCCGAAGTCCTGCGTCCACCAGGGCCCGCCGGACCCGTAGTGGATACCGACCCCCAGGGTCTTGAAGTCGCAGTTGAGGATGTTGGCCCGGTGGCCCGGGCTGTTCATCCAGGCCTCCATCACCGCGGCCGCGTCCGCCTGGCCCCGCGCTATGTTCTCGCCGCCGAGGCCGGTTATGCCGGCCTTCGCGGCGCGGTCCCACGGGGTGGCGCCGTCGGGGTCGGTGTGGTCGAAGAAGTCCCGCGCGGCCATGTCCGAGCTGAAAGACTCGGCCAGCCCGGTCAGTGAGCTGTTCGCCGCCAGCGCGCCGCAGCCGACCTTGGCCCGCTCCTCGTTGACCAGCTTCAGCACCTCCGCCTCGGCGGCCGCCTCGGCCGACACCGTCACCGGCGCGGACGTCCTCGCCGGGGCCCTGGTGGCCGTACGGCTCGGCGTGGTCCTGGGCTGGGCGGGGATCTTGGTCCGCGGCTTCTTCGAGGGTGCCTTCGACGTAGGCGCCTTCGTCGGGTCGGGGGACGCCGAGGCCGAGGCTGATGGGGAGGGGGAGGCCGGGGAGGAGGCCGGGGAGGACGGCGAATGCGAGGCGGACGGGCTCGCCGGCGAGGCCGAGCGGTGGCTGTCACGGCCGGCCGAGGACCCGCCGGCCGTGCCGTCGGTGGCCTTCGCGGAGGCGCCGCCCTGTTCGCTCGCCGTGTTGCCGGCGGAGGCGGCTGCCTGCACCTTGTCGCCGCCCGCACCGGTGCCGCCGCCGAGCCGGTAGTGGTCGAGGCCGGGCACCGCGCCGGTGGCCACCGCCACCGTGCCCAGGGCGACCGCGGCGGACATGCCGAGCAGGCCCGTGCGCAGCGGCGTCGCCACCTTCTTCTTCCGGCGGTGGCCCGGCGAGGACCCGGCCGACGGGGTGTACCCGTTCTCGGGGAAGACGACCGTGCCGGTGCTGCGGGCGTAGTCGTCGTCCGTGGCGTACAGGTACGCCTCGGCCTTCTCGTAGGTCTCGGCGTACGCCTCCGGGTTCAGGTAGGGCGCGATGCCCATGGTGGCGCGGTCACCGGTGTACGAGTCCTGCGGGTCGTGGCCACCCGTGCCGGCGGCGGAGCGTCGGTGGCGTCCCATGTCCTGGCCTTCCTCGTCCCTCGCGGTCAACCCCTCTCATACGATCCTGCGGGTCAACCCCACTCACTCGATCGAGTGAGTTTCATATGAGATGTATTGGGTGGGGACGGTACCCCATGACGCCGGAGGGCGAAGTGTCCCAGGAGACATCGGCCGGTTAGGTTGCCCCCATGAGCGAGGATGTACGGCTGGTCGCCTGGGTGCGTGGACACGTGCAGGGCGTGGGTTTCCGCTGGTTCACGCGGGCCAAGGCGCTCGAGATCGGCGGCCTGAGTGGTTTTGCTCTCAATTTGGCGGACGGACGGGTCCAGGTGGCCGCCGAGGGCTCGCGCGAGGCGTGCGAAGGGCTGCTGAGGTGGCTCCAGGGTGGCGACACGCCCGGGTGCGTCGAGGGTGTCACCGAGATCTGGGACACACCCCGCGGCGGCTACGACGGCTTCGCCGTCCGCTGAGTCCACGGACGTGAAAGCCGCGGACCGAGGCGGAGGGATGTGCCACGGGCAGCTGCCCGAGCGGAAACGGCCTGGTGGTTGCCAAGAACCGCTTGCCGTGGCAGGCTCCGCACGTAAAGATGATCGCCACGCCCCGAGGGCCCCGCAGGAGTCGCAGCGCCGCCGCTTTCCCGCCGCGCGTGGCCGGGTTGCCCGCCAATCCGGGGCGTGATCGTGTTGACCGTCAAACTTTTTGGTGAGACGCTGAAAGCCCCGCGCACCTTAGCTGTTTGGCATGTAGCAATAGCAGAGCAACACTCGAGTGTGCCAAGCACTCCGGGTGCGAATCCCTCACGACCCACCACCGCTTCGGTCGGCGGTCACTCAGTGTGGAGGACCATCCATCATGGCAAAGGCGCTTCTCGGTTACGTCGGCGGCTCCGACCCGCGACTCCTCGCCGAGATGCGACGGCTCCAGCAGCGCGTACAGGACCTGGAATCCGAGCTCGTACGGATCCAGGCGGAGAACGACGCGCTGACGGCTGCCGCTTCTCACGACAGGATCATGGAGAGCATCGACGCACACCAGGCGGAGCCTGCGCTCACCTGATCGCTGCACTGCTCCACAACAGCACACGCAGCGGTTGGGCTGCCCGTATCAACCGCTAAATTGTCAGAGTTGCAAGGGACGCTTCGGCGTCCCTTCTTTCTTGCTTGCCCCGCCGCTTGTCTGCCCCCGCGCATCCTTTCACCCTCTTCAACGTCTGATGTGCCCTGCATGTTCATGCGCGAAACCGCGGGGGCGCGGGCGTTCATGGAGTGAGACACCACCGGCGGGTAGAGTCCGGCTGCGTGCACCTCAAGGCCCTGACCCTCCGCGGGTTCAAGTCGTTCGCCTCGGCGACCACGCTCCGGTTCGAACCGGGGATCACGTGTGTCGTAGGTCCGAACGGCTCGGGCAAGTCCAACGTCGTGGACGCCCTCAGCTGGGTCATGGGTGAACAGGGCGCCAAGTCGCTGCGCGGCGGCAAGATGGAGGACGTCATCTTCGCCGGCACCACCGGCCGCCCGCCGCTCGGCCGCGCCGAGGTGTCCCTGACCATCGACAACTCCGACGGGGCGCTGCCCATCGAGTACGCCGAGGTCACCATCACGCGGATAATGTTCCGCAACGGCGGTAGCGAATACCAGATCAACGGCGACACCTGCCGCCTGCTGGACATCCAGGAACTGCTGTCCGACTCCGGCATCGGCCGCGAGATGCACGTCATCGTCGGCCAGGGCCAGCTCGACTCCGTCCTGCACGCCGACCCCATGGGCCGCCGCGCCTTCATCGAGGAGGCGGCCGGCGTCCTCAAGCACCGCAAGCGCAAGGAGAAGGCGCTGCGGAAGCTCGACGCGATGCAGGCCAACCTCGCGCGCGTGCAGGACCTGACGGACGAGCTGCGCCGCCAGCTCAAACCGCTGGGCCGCCAGGCGGCGGTCGCCCGCCGCGCGGCGGTGATCCAGGCGGACCTGAGGGACGCGCGCCTGCGCCTCCTGGCCGACGACCTCGTACGGCTGCGCGAGGCCCTGCGGGCCGAGATCGCCGACGAGGCCGCGCTCAAGGAACGCAAGGAGGCCGCCGAGCAGGAGCTGAAGAAGGCCCTGCAGCGCGAGGCCCTGCTCGAGGACGAGGTGCGCCGGCTGACGCCGCGCCTTCAGCGCGCCCAGCAGACCTGGTACGAGCTCTCCCAGCTCGCCGAGCGGGTGCGCGGCACCGTCTCGCTGGCCGACGCCCGGGTCAAGAGCGCCACCTCGGCACCGCCCGAGGAGCGGCGCGGCCGGGACCCCGAGGACATGGAACGCGAGGCCGCCCGGATCCGCGAGCAGGAGGCCGAACTGGAGGCGGCCCTGGAGGCGGCCCAGCGCGCCCTCGACGACACCGTCGCCCACCGGGCCGAGCTGGAGCGCGAGCTGGCCGTCGAGGAACGCCGCCTCAAGGACGTGGCCCGGGCCATCGCCGACCGCCGTGAGGGCCTGGCCCGGCTCAGCGGGCAGGTGAACGCGGCCCGCTCACGCGCCGCCTCCGCCCAGGCCGAGATCGACCGGCTCGCCGCCGCACGGGACGAGGCCCAGGAACGGGCGGTGCGCGCGCAGGAGGAGTACGAGGCGCTCAAGGCCGAGGTCGACGGCCTCGACGCCGGGGACGTGGAACTGGCCGAGCGGCACGAGGCCGCCAAGCGGCAGCTGGCGCAGACGGAGGCCGCCCTGTCCGCCGCCCGCGAGGCGGCCACCGCGGCGGAGCGCAGCCGCGCCGCCACCCAGGCCCGTCACGAGGCGCTGGCGCTGGGCCTGCGCCGCAAGGACGGCACGGGCGCGTTGCTCGCCGCGAAGGACCGGCTCACCGGCCTGCTGGGCCCGGCCGCGGAACTGCTGACGGTGACGCCCGGCTACGAGGTCCCGCTGGCCGCCGCCTTCGGCACCGCCGCCGACGCCCTCGCCGTGACGACCCCGTCCGCCGCGGCCGCCGCGATCCGCCTGCTGCGCAAACAGGACGCGGGCCGGGCGGCACTGCTCCTGGCGGCAGTACCGGCGGAGCCGGACGCGGACCCGGCCGCGGACCCGGCCGCCGGCGGCCGGGCGGTCGGTGCGGCCTCCGGTGGTCCGGGTGCCCGTGCCGGTGGCGTCGCGCCGCCGGGCGAGGGCTCCGGCTTCCCGGGCCGGACTGGCGGTGAGGCGGAGGCGACGGAAGGCGCGGAGGGCTCCGGCGACCGGGGCGCCCCCGCCGGAGGCCGGGTTCACGCGGAGTCGGCGGGCGGTGCGCCGGCCGCGCCCGGCCCGGACGGGCCGCCCCCTCGCCCCGGCACCCCGGAAGGACCGGGCGGTCCCGCCGGACCCCTCTTCGCCGCCGACCTCGTTCGGGGTCCCGCCGAGCTCATGCCCGCGGTGCGCCGGCTGCTGCGCGGGGTCGTCGTCGTGGGCACGCTCGAGGACGCCGAGGATCTGGTGTGCGCCCGCCCCGGCCTGACCGCCGTGACCGCCGAAGGCGATCTGCTGGGCGCGCACTTCGCGCAGGGCGGGTCCGCCGGTGCGCCCAGTCTCCTGGAGGTGCAGGCCGCCGTGGACGAGGCCGCCGCCGAGCTGGAGGAGCTGGCGGTGCGCTGCGAGGAGCTGGCCGAGAGGCAGCGGGCGGCGGCCGAACGGCGCAAGGAGTGCGCCGCGCTCGTGGAGGAACTGGCGGAGCGGCGCCGGGCGGCCGACCGGGAGAAGTCGTCCGTCGCCCAGCAGCTCGGCCGCCTCGCCGGGCAGGCACGCGGCGCCGCGGGGGAGGCCGAGCGGTCCACCGCGGCCGCCTCCCGCGCCCAGGAGGCGCTCGACAAGGCCGTCCTGGAGGCGGAGGAACTCGCCGAGCGGCTCGCCGTGGCCGAGGAGATGCCGGTCGAGGAGGAACCGGACACATCGGTACGGGACCGTCTCGCCGCCGACGGCGCCAACGCCCGCCAGACCGAGATGGAGGCCCGCCTCCAGGCCCGTACGCACGAGGAGCGGGTCAAGGGGCTGGCGGGACGGGCCGACTCGCTCGACCGGGCCGCCCGCGCGGAACGCGAGGCCCGCGCGCGGGCCGAGCAGCGGCGGGCCCGGCTGCGGCACGAGGCCGCTGTCGCCGAAGCCGTCGCCTCCGGCGCGCGCCAGTTGCTCGCCCACGTCGAGGTGTCCCTGGGCCGGGCCGAGCAGGAGCGTGCCGCCGCCGAGGCCGCCAAGGCGCTGCGCGAGCGGGAACTGACGGCCGCCCGGCACGCGGGACGCGAACTGAAGTCGCAACTCGACACGTTGACTGATTCAGTTCACCGAGGCGAGGTACTAGGAGCAGAGAAGCGGCTGCGGATCGAGCAGCTGGAGACCAAGGCTCTGGAGGAACTCGGTGTCGAACCGGCGGGGCTCGTGGCCGAGTACGGCCCGCGGCAGCCCGTGCCGCCCTCGCCCCCCGCCGACGGCGAGCGGCTGCCCGAGGACCCGGAGCACCCGCGCAACCGGCCGAGGCCGTTCGTTCGCGCCGAGCAGGAGAAGCGGCTCAAGGCCGCCGAGCGGGCCTACCAGCAGCTCGGCAAGGTCAACCCGCTGGCCTTGGAGGAGTTCGCGGCGCTGGAGGAGCGGCACAAGTTCCTCAGCGAGCAGCTCGAGGACCTGAAGAAGACCCGCGCCGACCTGCTGCAGGTGGTCAAGGAGGTCGACGAGCGCGTCGAGCAGGTCTTCACGGAGGCCTACCGGGACACGGCCCGCGAGTTCGAGGGCGTGTTCGGCCGCTTGTTCCCCGGCGGTGAGGGCCGGCTGGTCCTGACCGACCCCGACAACATGCTCACCACGGGCGTGGACGTCGAGGCGCGTCCGCCGGGCAAGAAGGTCAAGCGGCTGTCGCTGCTCTCCGGTGGTGAGCGGTCGCTGACCGCCGTGGCACTCCTCGTGTCGATCTTCAAGGCGCGGCCCAGCCCGTTCTACGTCATGGACGAGGTCGAGGCGGCCCTCGACGACACCAACCTCCAGCGGCTGATCCGGATCATGCAGGAGCTCCAGGAGGCCTCGCAGCTGATCGTGATCACGCACCAGAAGCGCACGATGGAGGTCGCCGACGCGCTGTACGGCGTCTCCATGCAGGGCGACGGCGTGTCGAAGGTCATCTCGCAGCGCCTCCGCTGACCTCTCCGGCAGCGCTCACGGTGGCGCCACCGGTTGCAGTCGCCCCACATTCCCTTCAATTAATGAACACATGCTACCGATGTGTATCTCGAAGCTCACATCGGTGGGCCTATTGACTTCGAAACTTGAAGGCATAGTCTCTGCAACGTTGTTTTTACCTTCAGATCTCGCCTGGAAGGGCTCACCCCCCACGCCGGCAGCGTTGCCGGCGGCCCGAGGAGTTGTACACGTGACCAGCACAGCGCAGGCACCCCATTCAGGAGCCAGGACGGCTCACCCCGATCATCTCGGGCACGTCATCTTCATCGCGGCGGCGGCCGCGATGGGCGGCTTCCTCTTCGGCTACGACAGTTCCGTGATCAACGGCGCGGTCGAGGCCGTCCGCGACCGCTACGACATCGGCTCCGCGGCCCTGGCCCAGGTCATCGCCATCGCCCTCATCGGCTGTGCCATCGGCGCCGCGACCGCCGGCCGCATAGCCGACCGGATCGGCCGGATCCGCTGCATGCAGATCGCCGCCGTCCTGTTCACGATCAGCGCCGTCGGCTCCGCCCTGCCCTTCGCGCTGTGGGACCTCGCCCTGTGGCGCGTCGTCGGCGGCTTCGCCATCGGCATGGCCTCCGTCATCGGCCCCGCCTACATCGCCGAGGTCGCACCGCCCGCCTACCGCGGCCGGCTCGGCTCCTTTCAGCAGGCCGCGATCGTCGTCGGCATCGCCATCTCCCAGCTGGTCAACTGGGGCCTGCTCAACGCCGCCGGCGGCGACCAGCGCGGCAAGCTGATGGGCCTGGAGGCCTGGCAGGTCATGCTCGGCGTCATGGTGATCCCCGCCGCGCTGTACGGCCTGCTCTCCTTCGCGATCCCCGAGTCCCCGCGCTTTCTGATCTCCGTCGGCAAGCACGACCGCGCCCGCGCGATCCTCACCGAGGTCGAAGGGGAGAACCTCGACCTGGACGCCCGGGTCGCCGAGATCGAGCACGCCATGAACCGCGAGGAGAAGTCGAGCTTCCGCGACCTGCTCGGCGGCGGCTTCTTCTTCAAGCCGATCGTCTGGGTCGGCATCGGCCTGTCGGTCTTCCAGCAGTTCGTCGGCATCAACGTCGCGTTCTACTACTCCTCGACGCTGTGGCAGTCGGTCGGCGTCGACCCGACGGACTCGTTCTTCTACTCCTTCACGACGTCGATCATCAACATCGTCGGCACCGTGATCGCGATGATCTTCGTGGACCGTGTCGGCCGCAAGCCGCTCGCGGTCATCGGCTCCATCGGCATGGTCGTCGGCCTCGCCCTGGAGGCCTGGGCCTTCTCCTACGACCTCGTCGACGGCAAGCTGCCGGCCGCCCAGGGCTGGACCGCGCTGGTCGCCGCCCACGTGTTCGTCCTCTTCTTCGCCCTCTCCTGGGGTGTGGTCGTCTGGGTCATGCTCGGCGAGATGTTCCCGAACAAGATCCGCGCCGCCGCCCTGGGCGTGGCCGCCGCCGCGCAGTGGATCGCCAACTGGGCCATCACCGCGAGCTTCCCGTCGCTGGCCGACTGGAACCTCTCCGTGACCTACGTCATCTACACGGCCTGCGCCGCGCTCTCCATCCCGTTCGTCCTCAAGTTCGTCAAGGAGACGAAGGGCAAGTCCCTGGAGGAGATGGGCTGACCCGTCACAGGGCCCGCGAACTCGAGGAGAAGGGCCAAGTCCCCGCTGCCCCTCTCCTCGTATCCTCCGCCGCCCCCGGCCCGGCCACTGCCCGGGCCGGGGGCGGCGGTGCCGTGTGTCCCCCGGTCACCGGAGGGGAACGCACACGGACCCAGCGGAGCGTCGCCGCCCCCCGGCCCGGCCACCGGTTGTTCCCGCAGGTCAGTCCCCCAGCGCCGGAAGCACCTGCTCCGCGAACAGCCGCAGGCTGCGCCACCCCTCCGCCACCGGCATCCCGCCCGCCAGCGGGTGCAGGACCAGGTTGTCCAGCCCCGCCGACACACACTCCTGCGGCGTGAGGATCCGGTAGACGCCCTCGGCGCGCAGGTCCTCCACCGTCGTGGCGGCCGACCGCACCGCCGAGCGGACGTCCCCGGACTGCCAGGACGCGTACGTCCGCGCCTCGTGCAGGAAGTGCTCCCCGTACCGAGCCCACGCCCGGTCCGGGTCCTCGGCGATGTGCAGCAGCGGCGTCTCGGCGGCGGGCATCATCGTCCAGCCCTCCGTGCCGTACTCGGTGAGCTTCTCCTTGTAGTACGCCTCCAGCTCGGGCAGGTGCGCGCTCGGGAAGAACGGCAGGCCGAGCCGCGCGGCCCGGCGGGCGGCGGCCTTCGAGGAACCGCCGACCAGGAGCAGCGGGTGCGGTGCGGTGACCGGGCGCGGGGTGACGCGTACGGTACGCCCCCGGTACGTGAACTCCTCGCCCGTCCAGGCCCTGATCAGGGTCTCGAGCAGCTCGTCCTGGAGCCGGCCGCGCCGCTTGAAGTCCACGCCGAACAGGGCGTACTCCTCGGGCCGGTACCCGATCCCGGCCACCGTCACCAGCCGGCCGCCGCTCAGCAGGTCCAGTACGGCGATCTCCTCCGCCAGCCGCAGCGGGTCGTGCAGCGGGCCGATGACCGCCGACACCGTGACCGCGATCCGCCGGGTCGCCCCGAACACCGCGCCCGCGAAGACGAAGGGCGACGGCAGCCAGTTGTCCTCGGCCCCGTGGTGCTCCTCCGTCTGCACGGTGGTGACGCCCCGCTCGTCGGCGTACGCGGCCATCTCCAGGGCCGCCCGGTAGCGGGCGCCGAGAGCGGCGGGGGAGGCGCCGGGTGCGACGAGGTTGAAGCGTACGACCGAGACGGGCACGGGGGTCCCCCTTCACCGGGTGGGCGGGGCCGGTGCGGGGACGATAGCTGACGGAGCGTCAGGTATCCAGGGGTCCGCATGCCGCGACGCGTCGCCCGCTGTCCGCGTCGAGGGCGTGCCGCGACCCACGTCATAGGCTGTTCCCGCGCCATCGACACCAGCCGGGTGGGGACCGGCCCGGCCGGGCCCGTGGTCCCGCGCGTACAACAAACGGCCCAGTGGTAGGCCACGCCATACTGGACAGGTTATGGAAACCATCATCCTTGTTGTAGTCATCGCCGTGGTGGTGCTCGCCGTGCTCGGCGGGCTCGTCGTCGGCAGCCGGCGGAAGAAGCCGCTGCCCCCGCCGCGCACCACGCCCGACATCACCGCGCCCCCGGCCGAACCGCACGTCGGCGAGGAGGCCGAGACACCGCGCGAGGAACCGCGCCGGACGATCGAGGAGGTGGACCTCCCGGGCGGCCCGGCGCCGGTCGTCGTGGAGGAGCCCCCCGCCGTCGAGGCTCCCGCGATCGAGATCCCGGAGCCCACCGCCGGCCGCCTGGTGCGGCTGCGCGCCCGTCTCTCCCGCTCGCAGAACGCCCTCGGCAAGGGGCTGCTGACCCTGCTCTCCCGCGAGCACCTCGACGACGAGACCTGGGAGGAGGTCGAGGACACGCTGCTCACCGCCGACGTCGGCGTGCAGCCCACCCAGGAGTTGGTCGAACGACTGCGCGAGCGGGTCAGGGTGCTCGGCACCCGCACCCCGGCGGAGCTGCGCGGGCTGCTGCGCGAGGAACTGGTCAAGCTGGTCGGCACCGACTTCGACCGCACGGTCAGGACGGAACCCGAGGACCGCAAGCCCGGCATCGTGATGGTCGTGGGCGTCAACGGCACCGGCAAGACCACTACCACCGGCAAGCTCGCCCGGGTCCTGGTGGCCGACGGCCGCACCGTCGTCCTCGGCGCCGCCGACACCTTCCGGGCCGCCGCCGCCGACCAGCTGCAGACCTGGGGCGAGCGCGTGGGCGCCTACACCGTGCGCGGCCCCGAGGGCGGCGACCCCGCCTCCGTCGCCTTCGACGCGGTCAAGGAGGGCAAGGAGATGGGGGTCGACGTCGTCCTCATCGACACCGCCGGCCGGCTGCACACCAAGACCGGTCTCATGGACGAGCTCGGCAAGGTCAAGCGCGTGGTCGAGAAGCACGCGCCGCTCGACGAGGTGCTGCTCGTCCTCGACGCCACCACCGGCCAGAACGGTCTGGTGCAGGCCCGCGTCTTCGCCGAGGTCGTCGACATCACCGGCATCGTGCTGACCAAGCTGGACGGCACCGCCAAGGGCGGCATCGTGGTCGCGGTCCAGCGTGAGCTGGGCGTGCCGGTCAAGCTGATCGGTCTCGGCGAGGGCGCGGACGACCTGGCGCCGTTCGAGCCGGAGGCGTTCGTCGACGCCCTCATCGGAGAGTGACACCGCCCGCCCGCCGCCGTCGGCACGTGGCCCACGAAGCGCCCGCACCCCGGAACACAGCCGGGGACGGGCGCTTCGCCGTGTGAGCCGGCGCGAACCGTTCCGACCCCGCCGGTGTGATCCCGCCGGTGTGATCCCGCGCGGCCGAGCCGGCGTCGGGAAGGAATGCGCTTCAGGCCCGTGACCGGTGCGCCACGTACGCCAGCGTCCCGAGCAGCGGCCGGGCCTCCGGAGGCCTCGCCGCGTCCAGCGCGGGCGGCCGCAGCCAGCGCACCGGGCCGAGGCCGGCCCGGTCGGAGGGCGGCGCGGTGATGTACGTACCGGGGCCGAGGCCGCGCAGGTCGAGGGCGGAGGGGTCGTCCCAGCCCATCCGGTACAGCAGCGCGGGGAGCTTCGCGGCGGCGCCCGGGGCGACGAAGAAGTGGGCGCGGCCGTCCGGGGTCGCGGTGACCGGGCCGAGAGGGATGCCCATGCGCTCCAGGCGGGCCAGCGCCCGGCGGCCGGCCGGTTCGGCGACCTCGATCACGTCGAACGCCCGCCCGACCGGCAGCATCACGGCGGCGCCCGGGAACTCGGCCCAGGCCCTGGTCGCCGCGTCCAGCGTGGCCCCGGCGGAGAGCCGCGGCGCGAACGTGAGGGGATGCGCGCCCGGCGCTGGGCAGTCGGCGCGGCCGCAGGAGCAGGCGCCCGCCGATGCCCGTGCGCCCGGCACCACGTCCCAGCCCCACAGCCCCGTGAACTCGGCGACGGCGGTGCACTCCGACGAGCGGCCGCGCCGACGTGCGCCGGAGCGGATCTCGCGGATGCCGCCGATCGTGAACTCCATGCCCCCTCCAACTGGTCCAGCGCGCCGGTGGTTACGCGACGGAATGAGACGAAAACGGAAAGTGACCTCTGAGGCCCGCCTTCCCCTTTTCGCGCCTGTTGCAGACGGCGTCCCGCCGACTGTGGACGGCGCCTGGAAGCACTCAGGGTCGTACGTCCGGCCGCGTGCGCCCTTGGGCGCATCGCCTCACCACTTCCGGCCGTCCAGTGTCAAGTCAATCGCGCCCAGCCGATCGTGAGTTCATTCGAAGGGGTGGCGAATGGTGGCGTTTCCGGGATCGCCATGGCTGGGGCAGTGATCGTGGGACTACGGTGTGTGCACGAGTCCTGGGTTCACATGCACTCGTTGGTATGCCGGAGGTAAGTCGGCGCCTCGTTCGACGAATGAGAACCGCCGGGCGGGGAGCCGTATTTACCGGCATTCTGATAAGGCTTGGCGCCGGTCGGCGGCAAGTGGTCTCAGGGATGGGGGCGTTCCAGTGGGCGGCAACGGCGGTAGCGGGACGAACGCTGACAAGCGCCCTAATGAGCTGCTCGGCTCCTGGTTCGTGCGCAGCGGCTGGTCCAAGGGGGAGCTCGCCCGCCAAGTCAACCGCCGGGCAAGGCAGTTGGGCGCCAACCACATCTCCACGGACACCTCGCGGGTGCGCCGCTGGCTGGACGGTGAGAACCCGCGCGAGCCGATCCCCAGGATCCTCTCCGAGCTGTTCTCCGAGCGGTTCGGCTGCGTCGTCTCCGTCGAGGACCTCGGTCTGCGCACCGTCTGTCCGTCACCTTCCGTGTCCGGCGTCGACCTGCCCTGGACGGGCCCGCAGGCGGTGGCCCTGCTCAGCGAGTTCTCGCGCAGCGACCTGATGCTGGCGCGGCGCGGCTTCCTCGGCACCTCGCTGGCCCTGTCCGCGGGCCCGTCGCTCATCGAGCCGATGCAGCGCTGGCTCGTCCCCTCGCCGTCCACGCCCGTCCCGCAGCGGAGCGAGCCCGCCGCCGAGCCCCGCCGCCCGGGCCGCCTGTCCAAGCCGGAGCTGGACCTGCTGCAGACCACCACGGTGATGTTCCGGCAGTGGGACGCGCAGTGCGGCGGCGGCCTGCGCCGCAAGGCGGTCGTCGGCCAGCTGCACGAGGTCACCGACCTCCTCCAGGAACCCCAGCCCGAGGCCACCGGCCGCAAGCTCTTCCAGGTCGCCGCCGAGCTCGCCGAACTGGCGGGCTGGATGTCGTACGACGTCGGGCTGCAGCCCACCGCGCAGAAGTACTTCGTCCTCGCCCTGCACGCCGCCAAGGAGGCCGGCGACAAGCCGCTCGGCTCCTACATCCTCTCCAGCATGAGCCGCCAGATGATCCACCTCGGCCGGCCCGACGACGCTCTGGAACTGATCCACCTCGCCCAGTACGGCAGCCGCGACTGCGCGAGCCCGCGCACCCAGGCCATGCTGTATGCGATGGAGGCCCGCGCCTACGCCACCATGGGCCAGCCCGGCAAGTGCAAGCGCGCGGTGCGGATGGCCGAGGACACCTTCACCGAGGCCGACGAGTGGGACGATCCCGACCCCGACTGGATCCGCTTCTTCTCCGAGGCCGAGCTGTTAGCGGAGAACTCCCACTCCTACCGGGACCTCGCCTACGTCGCGGGCCGCAGCCCCGCCTACGCCTCCCTGGCCGAGCCCCTGATGCAGCGGGCCGTGGAGCTGTTCGCCAAGGACCACGAGCACCAGCGGTCGTACGCGCTGAACCTCATCGGCATGGCCACCGTGCACCTGCTGCGCCGCGAGCCCGAGCGGAGCGCGGTGCTGGCCTCGCAGGCCATGCAGGTCGCCAAGAAGGTCCGCTCCGAGCGGGTGAACACCCGCATCCGCAAGACCGTCGACACCGCCGTCCGCGACTTCGGCGACCTCACCGAGATCGTCGAGCTCGGCGACCAGCTCGCCGTCGACCTCCCGGAGACCGCCGAAGCGGTCTGACCCCGCAGAACCCCGGCCGCGGCCGGCCCTCCCGAACGGTCCGACTCGGCTCCCCCACGCCAGGTCATCGGAAGGCCGTCCGCGGCCGGTCGACGCTTCTCGCGCCCGAGCCGTCACCGCTTGCGCGGACATGGTCGTCCGCCACGCGGGTGCCGCCGTCGAGGGTCGCGGTCCCACGCGCCGAAGGTTGCGCCACGATAACGATCGGCGCGGGCGGCATCCGGCACTTCACCGACGTGTAACACGCAGGGCGCCTTCGTCACCCCGGCGAAACAACGAGGGGCTTCCACCGAAACCGCGCTGCGCGAATCTCATGGCGCATAACCGGCCCACCCCTCACTGACCGGACCGCTCAAGGCTTCGCCCGCACGGGGCCGTACCAATCGACGAGGAGACGCCGATGGCACCAGCCATCACGCTTGCCGCGGAGGCACCCAAGCTGTCCTCCGCGAACACAGGCTTCATGCTCATTGCTTCCGCCCTGGTGCTGATCATGACACCGGGCCTCGCCTTCTTCTACGGAGGCATGGTCCGCGTCAAGAGCACCCTCAACATGCTCATGATGAGCTTCATCAGCATGGGCATCGTCACGATCCTGTGGGTGCTCTACGGCTTCTCGATGTCGTTCGGTACGGACCACGGCTCGCTGATCGGCTGGACCGGCGACTACCTCGGCTGGACCGGCATCGACAAGATGGACCTCTGGCCCGGCTACACCATCCCGGTGTTCGTCTTCGCCGTGTTCCAGATGATGTTCGCGATCATCACGCCCGCCCTGATAAGCGGCGCCCTCGCCGACCGCGTGAAGTTCTCGGCCTGGGCCCTCTTCCTCGTCCTGTGGGCCACGATCGTGTACTTCCCGGTCGCCCACTGGGTCTGGGGCACGGGCGGCTGGGCCTTCGAGCTCGGTGTGATCGACTTCGCCGGTGGTACGGCGGTCCACATCAACGCGGGTGCCGCGGCGCTCGGCGTGATCCTCGTCATCGGCAAGCGCGTCGGCTTCAAGAAGGACCCGATGCGTCCGCACAGCCTCCCGCTGGTCATGCTCGGCGCCGGTCTGCTCTGGTTCGGCTGGTTCGGCTTCAACGCCGGCTCCTGGCTCGGCAACGACGACGGCGTCGGCCCGCTGATGTTCGTCAACACCCAGATCGCCACCGGCGCGGCCATGCTGGCCTGGCTCGCCTACGAGAAGATCCGCCACGGCGCGTTCACCACCCTGGGCGCCGCCTCCGGCGCGGTCGCCGGTCTGGTCGCCATCACCCCGTCCGGCGGTGCCGTCTCCCCGCTGGGCGCCATCGCCGTCGGCGCCATCGCCGGTGTCGCCTGCGCCGCGGCCGTCGGCCTGAAGTTCAGGTTCGGCTACGACGACTCCCTCGACGTCGTCGGCGTCCACATGGTCGGCGGCATCGTCGGTTCGCTGCTCATCGGCTTCTTCGCCAGCGGCAAGGGCCAGTCCGACGTCAAGGGCCTCTTCTACGGCGGCGGCCTGGACCAGTTCTGGAAGCAGTGCGCCGGTGTCTTCGCGGTGCTCGCCTACTCCCTGGTCGCCTCCGCGATCCTCGCCTTCCTCCTCGACAAGACCATCGGCATGCGCGTCACGGAGGACGAGGAGGTGTCCGGGATCGACCAGGCCGAGCACGCCGAGACCGCATACGACTTCAGCGGCGCCGGCGGCGGCGTCGCCGGATCCGTCACCGCTTCGGCCCTGGCCGCCGCGCAGAGCAAGAAGGTGGACGCATGAAGCTCATCACCGCCGTCGTCAAGCCCCACCGGCTCGACGAGATCAAGGAAGCCCTCCAGGCCTTCGGCGTCCACGGACTGACGGTCACCGAGGCGAGCGGCTACGGTCGTCAGCGGGGCCACACCGAGGTCTACCGCGGTGCCGAGTACACCGTCGACCTGGTGCCCAAGATCCGCATCGAGGTGCTGGCCGAGGACGACGACGCCGAACAGCTGATCGAGGTCATCGTGAAGGCGGCCCGCACCGGCAAGATCGGTGACGGCAAGGTCTGGTCCCTGCCGGTCGAGACGGCCGTACGGGTACGGACCGGCGAGCGCGGCCCGGACGCGCTGTAGAACAGAAGCATCTGCATACGGTCAGGAGCGGCTGGGTGACGAGTACGGACATGCGGAACGAAGCGGATGACCCGGGACCCAGCGGCTACGCGGCGGCCCGGCTGCGCCTCCTCGGTGAGGGGGCGCGGTCCGGGCCGCCGCGCCGTGCCGCCCTCGCCGAGCTGACCGACGACTGGCTGTCGGGGCTGTTCACCGCGGCGTCCGGCGGACTCAGGGGCGTCTCCCTCGTCGCCGTCGGCGGGTACGGGCGCGCCGAGCTGTCCCCGCGCAGCGACCTGGACCTGCTCCTGCTGCACGACGGCGCCGACACCGAGGCGGTGGCCGCCCTCGCCGACCGGCTCTGGTACCCGGTCTGGGACCTCGGGCTCGCCCTCGACCACTCCGTGCGCACCCCGGCCGAGGCCCGCAGGACGGCCGGCGAGGACCTCAAGGTCCAGCTCGGCCTGCTCGACGCCCGCCACCTCGCCGGTGACCTCGGCCTCACCGCCGGGCTGCGCACGACAGTGCTCGCCGACTGGCGCAACCAGGCGCCGAAACGTCTCCCCGAGCTCCAGGAACTGTGCGCCGAGCGCGCGGAACGCCAGGGCGAACTGCAGTACCTGCTGGAGCCCGACCTCAAGGAGGCGAGGGGCGGTCTGCGCGACGCCACCGCCCTGCGCGCGGTCGCCGCCTCCTGGCTGGCCGACGCCCCGCGCGAGGGCCTCGCGGACGCCCGGCGGCGCCTGCTGGACGTACGGGACGCCCTGCACCTGGCCACGGGCCGGGCCACCGACCGGCTGGCGCTTCAGGAGCAGGACCAGGTGGCCGCCGAGCTCGGGCTGCTCGACGCCGACACCCTGCTGCGCCAGGTGTACGAGGCCGCACGGATCATCTCGTACGCGAGCGACGTCACCTGGCGCGAAGTGGGACGCGTGCTGCGGGCGCGCGCCGTGCGGCCGCGGCTGCGCGCCATCCTGGGCGGTGGCAAGCCGGTCGCCGAGCGGTCTCCGCTGGCCGAGGGGGTCGTGGAACAGGACGGCGAGGTGGTGCTCGCCCGCGCCGCGCGCCCCGAACGCGACCCCGTGCTCCCGCTGCGTGCCGCGGCCGCCGCCGCCCAGGCCGGCCTCCCGCTCTCCCTGCACGCGGTACGGCGCATGGCCGCCCAGGCGCGCCCGCTGCCCACGCCCTGGCCCGCCGAGGCACGCGAGCAGCTGGTCACCCTGCTCGGCTCCGGCCGCCCGACGGTCGAGGTCTGGGAGGCACTGGAGGCGGAAGGCCTGATCACCCGGCTCCTGCCCGACTGGGAGCGGGTCCGCTGCCGTCCGCAGCGCAACGCCGTGCACATCTGGACCGTCGACCGGCACCTGATCGAGACCGCCGTCCGCGCCTCCGAGATGGCCCGCCGCGTCAGCCGCCCCGACCTGCTCCTCGTCGCCGCGCTGCTGCACGACATCGGCAAGGGCTGGCCGGGGGACCACTGCGTGGCCGGCGAGATCATCGCCAAGGACGTCGCGACCCGGATCGGCTTCGACCGCACCGACGTGGCCGTGCTGTCCGCCCTCGTACGCCACCATCTCCTGCTGGTCGAGACCGCCACCCGGCGCGACCTGGAGGACCCGGCCACCGTCCGCTCGGTCGCCGACGCCGTCGGCACCCAGAGCACGCTGGAACTGCTGCACGCGCTCACCGAGGCCGACGCGCTGGCCACCGGTCCGGCCGCCTGGTCCTCCTGGCGCGGTTCCCTCGTCGCCGACCTGGTCAAGCGGGTCTGTGCCGTCCTCGCCGGGGACGCCCCCGACGAACCCGAGGCCGCCGCGCCCACCGCCGAGCAGGAGCGGCTCGCCGTCGAGGCCTTCCGCACCGGCGGGCCGGTCCTCGCACTGCGCGCCCAGACCGAGCCGCCGGGCGAGGAACCGCCCGGCGAACCCGAGCCCCTCGGCGTGGAGCTCCTGATCGCGGTGCCGGACCAGCCCGGCGTCCTGCCCGCCGTAGCCGGCGTCCTCGCCATGCACCGCCTGACCGTCCGCACCGCGGAACTGCGCGCCCTGGAGCTGCCCGACGGCTTCGCGGAGGGCTCGGTGCTGCTGCTGAACTGGCGGGTGGCCGCGGAGTACGGCTCCCTGCCCCAGGCGGCCCGGCTGCGCGCCGATCTCGTACGGGCCCTCGACGGCACCCTCGGCATCGCCACCCGCCTGGCCGAACGCGACGCCGCCTACCCCCGCCGCCGCGGCTGGGTGGCCCCGCCCCCGCGGGTCACGGTCGCCCCGGCCGCCTCCCACCACGCCACGGTGATCGAGGTCCGCGCCCAGGACGCCCCGGGACTGCTCTTCCGGATCGGGCGGGCGCTGGAGGAGGCGGGCGTGCGGGTGCGCAGCGCGCATGTGTCGACCCTGGGGTCCAACGCCGTCGACGCCTTCTACGTCACCGCGCCCAAGGGGGCGCCCCTGCCGGGAGAGGAGGCGGCCTCGGTGGCGCGGATGCTGGAGGACACGCTGCGGGCGTGACCCGGCGGGCGTGTCGTACGTTCACCGGCCGTGGCCCCCGTCGTTGCGGGGATGATCCGGGCCGGCCTTCCGAGGCGGCACGCCTCCCCGCCGCCGCGGGGTTCCGTCTTCGCCCGCCGAATCCGGCGGGCGAGGACGAGTTTCCTGCGCGGCCGGATACCCTTGAAGACGCTCAGACCGCCCCCGACTCCGAGGACCGAAGCCGCCGTGTTCGATACTCTCTCCGACCGCCTCAGCGCGACTTTCAAAAACCTCCGCGGCAAAGGCAGGCTGAGCGAGGCGGACATCGACGCCACGGCCCGCGAGATCCGCATCGCGCTCCTCGAAGCCGACGTGGCCCTGCCCGTCGTCCGCACGTTCATCAAGAACGTCAAGGAGCGTGCCCTCGGCGTCGAGGTCTCCCGCGCGCTGAACCCGGCCCAGCAAGTCCTCAAGATCGTCAACGATGAGTTGATCACGATCTTGGGTGGTGAGACCCGGCGCCTGCGTTTCGCCAAGCAGCCGCCCACCGTGATCATGCTCGCCGGCCTCCAGGGTGCCGGTAAGACCACGCTCGCGGGCAAGCTCGGCAAGTGGCTGAAGGAGCAGGGCCACTCGCCCCTGCTGGTCGCCGCCGACCTCCAGCGGCCGAACGCCGTGAACCAGCTCAGCGTGGTCGCCGAGCGGGCCGGCGTCGCGGTGTACGCGCCGGAGCCGGGCAACGGTGTCGGCGATCCGGTGAAGGTCGCCGAGGACTCCATCGAGCACGCCCGGCAGAAGGTCCACGACATCGTGATCGTGGACACCGCCGGCCGCCTGGGCATCGACCAGGAGATGATGCAGCAGGCCGCGGACATCCGGGACGCCGTAAGCCCTGACGAGATCCTCTTCGTCGTCGACGCCATGATCGGTCAGGACGCGGTCAACACCGCGGAGGCCTTCCGGGACGGCGTCGGCTTCGACGGCGTGGTGCTCTCCAAGCTCGACGGCGACGCCCGCGGTGGTGCGGCCCTGTCGATCCGCCAGATCACCGGCAAGCCGATCATGTTCGCCTCGAACGGCGAGAAGCTCGAGGACTTCGACGCCTTCCACCCGGACCGGATGGCCTCCCGCATCCTCGACATGGGTGACCTGCTCACCCTGATCGAGCAGGCGGAGAAGACGTTCAGCCAGGAAGAGGCCGAGAAGATGGCCTCCAAGCTGGCGTCCAAGAAGGGCCAGGACTTCACCCTGGACGACTTCCTGGCCCAGATGGAGCAGGTCAGGAAGATGGGCAGCATCAGCAAGCTGCTCGGCATGCTGCCCGGCATGGGCCAGATCAAGGACCAGATCAACAACATCGACGAGCGGGACGTGGACCGCACGGCCGCGATCATCAAGTCGATGACCCCGGGCGAGCGCCAGGACCCGACGATCATCAACGGCTCGCGCCGCGCCCGTATCGCCAAGGGTTCCGGAGTCGAGGTCAGCGCGGTGAAGAACCTCGTCGAGCGGTTCTTCGAGGCCCGCAAGATGATGTCCCGCATGGCCCAGGGCGGCGGCATGCCGGGCATGCCGGGGATCCCGGGCATGGGCGGCGGCCCCGGCCGGGCCAGGAAGCAGCCGAAGAAGGCCAAGGGCAAGCAGCGCTCCGGCAACCCGATGAAGCGCAAGGAGCAGGAGCAGCAGGCGGCCGCCCGTCGCGCCGCCGGCGCCCCGGGCGCGGGCGCCTTCGGCCTGCCGGGCCAGCAGGCCGGGCAGGACTTCGAACTGCCCGACGAGTTCAAGAAGTTCATGGGCTGACACACGTTCATGGGCTGACCCGCGCCCACGCCGTACGGCACCGAGGGCGCCCCTCCCCCGGAGGAGGCGCCCTCAGCACGTGCCATGGCCCGCTGTGTGCCGTAACGTCCAGATATGAGCAATGCCGCGCCACCCCCCAGGGCCCCCGACCGCCCGTGGCGCACCGAGGGCACACCGGACGAGACGCCGCGGCGGCCCGGTGGCAGAAGACCGCGTGGTCGGTGGTGGGGACTGGCCGTCACCGCGGTCGTCGTCTTCCTGCTGGCGTACGTGGGGCTGAACTACCTCGGCCAGGGCAACGAGCCGACGATCTCGTACACGGAGTTCAGCCGGCAGGTCGGCGCGGGCAACGTCGCCAAGATCTACTCCAAGGGCGACGCGATCCAGGGGCAGCTCAAGAGCGCCCGGGGCAACCCCGAGGGCGGCGGGCAGTACACCACGTTCAGGACGCAGCGCCCGGCCTTCGCGAACGACAACCTCTGGCAGAGCCTGAGCCGGCACGGCGTCACGGTGACCGCACAGCCGGTGGTGCAGCAGCGCAGCCTGCTGTCCAACCTGCTGCTCTCCCTCGCGCCGCTGGTGGTGCTGGCCGCGGTGTGGATCTTCTTCGCACGGCGGCTGGGGGCGGGCGGCCTGGGGGGCGCCGGGGGCATGCTCGGCCGCAAGACACCGCCCAAGCCGGTCGAACTCCGGCCCGGCACCCAGCGCACCACGTTCGCCGACGTGGCCGGCATCGACGAGGTCAAGGGCGAGCTGGACGACGTCGTCGACTTCCTGGAGCACCCGGACGTCTACCGCAGGATGGGCGCGAAGATGCCGCGCGGCGTGCTCCTCGCGGGACCGCCCGGCACCGGCAAGACCCTGCTGGCGCGGGCCGTGGCGGGTGAGGCGGGCGTGCCGTTCTTCTCCGCCTCCGCCTCGGAGTTCATCGAGATGATCGTGGGAGTCGGCGCCTCCCGCGTCCGCGAGCTGTTCGGCGAGGCGCGCAAGGTGGCCCCGTCGATCATCTTCATCGACGAGATCGACACCATCGGGCGGGCCCGGGGCGCCGGCGCCTCGGTGAGCGGCCACGACGAGCGCGAGCAGACGCTGAACCAGATCCTCACCGAGATGGACGGCTTCTCCGGATCGGAGGGCGTGGTCGTCATCGCGGCGACGAACCGCGCCGACATCCTGGACCCGGCGCTCACCCGGCCCGGCCGCTTCGACCGGGTGGTCAACGTCTCCCCGCCGGACCGCGGGGGACGCGAGGCCATCCTGCGGATCCACACCCGCGGGATACCGCTCGCCCCGGACGTGGACCTGGCCCAGGTGGCCCGCACCACACCGGGCATGACGGGTGCGGATCTGGCCAATCTCGCCAACGAGGCCGCCCTGCTCGCGGTCAAGCGCAAGCAGGAACAGGTGACGCAGCCGGACCTGTCCGAGGCCCTGGAGAAGGTGCAGCTGGGCGCCGAACGCACCCTGATCATGCCCGAGGAGGACCGCCGCCGCACCGCCTACCACGAGAGCGGCCACGCCCTGCTGGGCATGCTGCAACCCGGCGCCGACCCCGTCCGCAAGGTCACCATCGTGCCGCGCGGACGGGCGCTCGGAGTGACCATGTCGACCCCCGAGGTGGAGCGGTACGCGCACTCCGAGGAGTACCTGCGCGGCCGCATCATCGGCGCCCTGGGCGGTATGGCGGCGGAAGAGGTGGTCTACGGGGTCGTCACCACGGGGGCGGAGAGCGACCTCGAACAGGTCACCAACATCGCGCGCGGGATGGTGGCCCGCTGGGGGATGAGCGAGCGCGTCGGCCGCCTCTCCGCCCTCCCGAGCGACGCCCAGCAGGCGTACGGGCTCGCCGCCGCCCCGCACACCCTCGACGTGATCGACGGCGAGATGCGGCGGATCGTCGACGAGTGCTACGAGGAGGCGTGCCGGAAGCTGCTCGACCACCGCGGGCGGCTGGACGCCCTCGCCCAGGCGCTGCTGGAGCACGAGACGCTGGAGGAGGCGGACGCCTACCGGATCGCCGGGATCACCCGCCTGGCGAAGGACGAGTGACGACATGGCGATCGTCGAAGGGCTATCGCCGAAGGACGGGCGGGCGAAGCACGGGTGGCGAAGGACGGGCGACGGGGGCCGGGTGGCGAAGGACGGGCGACGGGAGCCGGCCTAGGGGACGCGGGCGATCAGGTACCGGAAGATGTTCGGCATCCACACGGTGCCGTCCCCCCGCCGGTACGGGTGCAGCGCCTCCGCCAGTTCCTTGTCCACCCGCTCCCGGTCCGTCGCGGCGATCACGCTGTCGAGCAGGCCCGTCGACATGAGGCCGCGGGCGGCGCTGTCGAGGTCGGCGTATCCGAAGGGGCAGGCGACCCGGCCCGAGCCGTCCGGCTTCAGCCCGGCCCGCTGGGCGACCTCCTCGAGGTCGTCGCGCAGGGCGGGGAGCCAGCGGGCCGGCCGGGTGACCGCCCGCAGCACCGTCGCCGTGGCGCAGCGCTCCGGCGGGCCCCAGCCGGCCAGCACCACGGGCGTCCCGCGCGCGCAGAGCGGGCTCGCCGCGGCCAGCAGTTCGCCCAGGTCCGCGGAGCCGGTCGCCAGGGAGCCCACGGGGTCCAAGGCGGTGACGAGGTTGTAGGCGGGGGCGTCCGCGTCGGCCGCGTCCCGGAGCGAGCCGGCGACGATCCGGGTGCGGGCACGCGCGCGCGTGGTCCAGCCGTCCGGCTGCAGGCGTTGCCGTGCGAGGGCGAGCCGTTCGGGGGAGGAGTCGACACCGACGACCACGGCCCCTCTGGAGGCGGCCATCAGCAGGGCGAGTCCGGAGCCGCAGCCCAGGCCCAGCAGCCGTGTGCCCGGGCCCACTTCAAGTCGCTCGTAGACGGCCTCGTAGAGCGGGACCAGCATCCGCTCCTGAATCTCGGACCAGTCACGCGCGCGTGCGCACGGGTTCACATGGGGTGCCGGCCCCGCGTGCAACAGGTGTTGTCGCACGAGCGTAGGTGTCATAGGTAAGCGCCCCCATCCGCAGAGAGTTGCCGCTGTGCCCGGTTGCGTGGCCCCCGTGCCGTGCGCTCGCACTTTCCACGTATGTCAGGTAACTCCCGGCTCGCGGTGTCGTCCAGTGCCGGTGGGCCCCTCCTTGTGCCTTCCCTGCGCCAGTGGCGAGAATTCACATCCTCGCAACGTGAGCCCGTAGCATCTCGCCATGGCCAAGGCACCCGTTCTCACGCCGCGGGCGGACGACTTCCCGCGGTGGTACCAGGATCTGATCAACAAGGCCGAACTGGCCGACAACGGTCCGGTGCGCGGCACCATGGTCATCCGACCGTACGGGTACGGGCTGTGGGAGCGGACGCAGGCGGAGATGGACGCCCGCATCAAGGGCACGGGCGCCCAGAACGCGTACTTCCCGCTGCTCATCCCGCAGTCGTACCTCACCAGGGAGGCCGACCACGTCGAGGGGTTCGCGCCCGAACTCGCGGTGGTCACGCACGGCGGCGGCAAGGAGCTCGAGGAGCCGGCGGTGGTCCGGCCGACCTCCGAGATGATCATCAACCCCGGCGCGTCCTCGTCGTCCGGCACCGACCCGTCCTCGGCGACCGGACACCGTACGGTCACCGCGTGCTCGGCCAGTTCGGCCTCGCCTTTCGCGCCGAGCGCCGCCCACGGGATGAGGCCCTTCCGGCGGGAGAGCGACCGAAACGTCTCTTGCGCCGCCGCGGATCACGGGCGGCCCGGAGCGGGGACATCATGGACGAACCGGGTCGTACGTCAGGCTACGCACCGGCTTGGGCGGAGCTGTGCTGCTTCTCCGCAGATCAGCGCACCCGCCCTCGTCAGGACGCATCAGCGGCAACTGACGGGTACGTGCAAATTATTTGGGATGCCCCGGAATCGGAACACAGCGGCACCCCGGCTCGTTGTCATTACGTGAGCACGACACAGACACCACCTGTTCTCGCCGCAGAGCTGGCACAGGCGTGGGCCGACATTCAGCGGTACCACCCCGAGCTGCCGGACCTTGCCGCGCCAGAGTCCCTGATCGGAGAGTCGTCGTCCGCCTGCGGTCACGAGCTCTCCTTCGAGCGACTGCTGCACGAAGCAGTCCACGGCATCGCCGCCGCGCGCGGAATCCGCGACACCTCCCGCGCCGGCCGCTACCACAACCGCCGATTCCTCGCGATCGCCGAGGAGCTGGGCCTGGACCACCCCGACGAGCCGCACCCCAGCAGCGGTTTCTCGCTGGTCACGCTCAACCCCGAGGCGAAGCGGCGCTATCGGCCCACCATCGAGCGCCTGCAGCGCGCCCTGAAGGCCCACACGGCGGCCACATCCGCCGACACTGCCCGTACGTTCCGCGGTCCGGCCGCCCGTCACGGCTCCTCCGGCGGCGGCGTCCGCGTCAAGGCGGTCTGCGACTGCGGCCGCAACGTCCGGGTGGTGCCCTCGGTCCTGGCCCAGGCCCCGATCGTGTGCGGCGGCTGCGGCAAGCCGTTCCGGATCCCCGAGGTCGTGGGGGTCGCGGCGGGCTGAGGCCACGGCTGCTCGTGGCAGCCGTGACCCGGCCCTCGCGCCGGACGAGCACCCGACGTACCTCACCTCCGCGCCGGGTGCCGCTCTGGCATGCCCGGGCGCACCCTCCCCCCTCGGCCGAGAGCGACCCGCCGGGTATGGCACAATGGCTAGCTGTACTCGACAGCCGCACAGGACCCCTCTCTCCTCCGGCTGACGCGTCCGTCGGGCACTCGGGTACCGCAACCCCACGCGGCAGTTCCGCCGTGCCCAACCACGTCAAATCCAGGAGAACCCACTCCCGTGGCAGTCAAGATCAAGCTGAAGCGTCTGGGCAAGATCCGTTCGCCTCACTACCGCATCGTCGTCGCCGACTCCCGTACCCGCCGTGACGGCCGGGCCATCGAGGAGATCGGCAAGTACCACCCGACCTACAACCCGTCGGTCATCGAGGTGGACGCCGACCGCGTGGCGTACTGGCTGGGTGTCGGCGCGCAGCCGACCGAGCCCGTGCTCGCCATCCTGAAGAAGACCGGCGACTGGCAGAAGTTCAAGGGCGAGCCCGCCCCGGCGCCGCTGCTCGTCGCCGAGCCGAAGGCCACGCGTCCGTCGTTCGAGGCTCTCGGTGGTGACGACGAGGGCAAGGGTGAGGCGATCACCCAGAAGAAGAAGGCTGAGAAGAAGGACGAGGCCGCGGCTGAGTCCGAGTCGACCGAGGCCTGAGCAGCATGCTCGAAGAGGCGCTTGAGCACCTCGTGAAGGGCATCGTCGACAACCCTGACGATGTGCAGGTCGCCTCGCGCGACCTGCGTCGCGGGCGCGTGCTCGAGGTCCGGGTGCACCCCGACGACCTCGGCAAGGTGATCGGCCGCAACGGCCGCACCGCGCGAGCCCTGCGCACCGTCGTGGGTGCCATCGGCGGCCGCGGTGTCCGCGTCGACCTCGTCGACGTGGACCACGTCCGCTGACGTTTCGCAGCACCGGCTCGGGCCGGGGAGGGCCTTCGGGCCGTCCCCGGCCCGCAGTCGTATGAGCCGTCCGCCGGCTCGTCGTTCCGACAGGAGAGCAAGCACAGTGCAGCTGGTAGTCGCACGGATCGGCCGCGCCCACGGCATCAAGGGCGAGGTCACCGTCGAGGTCCGTACCGACGAGCCGGAACTCCGGCTCGGACCCGGTGCCGTACTGACCACGGACCCCGCCTCCGCGGGGCCGCTCACCATCGCGGCCGGCCGGGTGCACAGCGGCCGGCTCCTCCTGCGCTTCGAGGGCGTCGCCGACCGCAACGCCGCCGAGGCGCTGCGCAACACCCTCCTGATCGCCGAGGTCGATCCGGAGGAGCTCCCCGAGGAGGAGGACGAGTACTACGACCACCAGCTCATCGACCTCGACGTGGTGACCGAGGACGGGACGGAGGTCGGCCGGATCACCGAGATCTCGCACCTGCCGACACAGGACCTGTTCATCGTGGAGCGCCCGGACGGGACCGAGGTCATGATCCCGTTCGTCGCGGAGATCGTCACCGAGATCGACCTGGAGGAGCAGCGCGCGGTCATCGCACCGCCCCCGGGGCTGATCGACGACCGCGCGGAGATCGCCTCGTCGCGGGAAGAGGCGTAATGCGCCTCGACGTCGTCACGATCTTCCCCGAGTACCTGGAACCGCTGAACGTCTCCCTCGTCGGCAAGGCACGCGCGCGTGGGCAGCTGGACGTGCGGATCCACGACCTGCGTGCGTGGACGTACGACCGCCACAACACGGTCGACGACACGCCGTACGGCGGCGGCCCCGGCATGGTCATGAAGACCGAGCCCTGGGGCGACGCCCTCGACTCCGTCCTGGCCGACGGCTACGAGACGGGCTCCCGCGCCCCCGCGCTGATCGTCCCCACCCCCAGCGGCCGCCCCTTCACCCAGGAGCTGGCCGTCGAACTGTCCGAACGCCCCTGGCTGGTCTTCACCCCGGCCCGCTACGAGGGCATCGACCGGCGCGTCATCGACGAGTACGCCACCCGGATGCCGGTGTACGAGGTGTCCATCGGCGACTACGTCCTGGCCGGCGGCGAGGCGGCCGTACTCGTCGTCACGGAGGCCGTGGCACGGCTGCTGCCCGGCGTCCTCGGCAACGCCGAGTCCCATCGGGACGACTCCTTCGCGCCCGGCGCGATGGCGAGCCTCCTGGAGGGCCCCGTCTACACCAAGCCGCCCCTGTGGCGCGGCCGCGACATCCCGGACGTGCTGCTCAGCGGCCACCACGGCAGGATCGCTCGCTGGCGCCGGGACGAGGCCCTGCGGCGTACGACGGCGAACCGGCCCGACCTCATCGAGCGCTGCGATCCCAAGGCCTTCGACAAGAAGGACCGCGAGATGCTCTCCATCCTGGGCTGGTCCCCGGACCCGGACGGCGAGCCGTACGGCCGATTTTGGCGCAGGACAGCAGGCGTGGAAGAATAGGCCGCTGTTGTGCGTCCGTCCGGCGCGCGCCCCTGCCACAGGGGGAGACGACGCCCGCCCCGACCGCGCAGCACCCCCTGTGAACACCTAGCTCCCGTTGATGACCTGTGGCATCAGCGAAGAAAGCAGACGAAATGTCTCACCTGCTCGACACCGTCGACTCCGCGTCGCTGCGCAGCGACATCCCGGCCTTCCGCCCGGGTGACACCGTCAACGTCCACGTCCGCGTCATCGAGGGCAACCGCTCCCGTGTGCAGCAGTTCAAGGGCGTTGTGATCCGCCGCCAGGGCTCCGGTGTCCGCGAGACCTTCACGGTCCGCAAGGTCTCCTTCTCCGTCGGCGTCGAGCGCACCTTCCCGGTGCACACCCCGATCGTGGAGAAGATCGAGCTCGTCACCCGCGGTGACGTGCGCCGCGCCAAGCTGTACTACCTGCGCGAGCTGCGCGGCAAGGCCGCGAAGATCAAGGAGAAGCGCGAGAGCTGAGCGCCTCCCGGACGTCACAGCGAGGCCGGATAGCATCTGGCCCCGATGGACACCGAAGCACAGCCCGCCGAGCGCGACCGCTCCTCCCGCCCCGAAGACACCAGGGGTACGGAGGGACGGTCGCGCTTCGCGTTGGTGTCGCGGATCACCGACCGGCTGCCGGGCGGGTGGCTCAGCCTCACCGTCTTCGTCTGCCTGGTGTTTTTGCTCGTCCTCAACGCTTTCGTGGTCCAGCCATTCCAGATTCCCAGCGGATCCATGGAACAGGGATTGAGGATCGGGGACCGCGTTCTCGTAAACAAGTTGGCATACCGTTTCGGTGCCCAGCCGCGGCGCGGCGATGTGGTTGTGTTCGACGGCACCGGGTATTTCGGGGACGGCGACTACGTCAAGCGCGTTGTAGGTGTGGGGGGAGACCACGTTGTCTGCTGCGACAAGGAGGGGCGGATCCAAGTGAACGGCCGGTCGGTCGACGAGACGGCGTTCCTCTACCCCGGGGACGGCCCGTCCGCCGTCCCCTTCGACGTCGCGGTGCCCGACGGCACGCTCTTCCTCCTCGGCGACCACCGCAGTGACTCCCGCGACTCCCGTGACCACCTGGGCTCGCCCGGCGGGGGCATGGTTCCCGTCGGGGAGGTGATCGGCCGGGCCGACTGGATCGTGTGGCCGTCCGGCCGTCTCAGCCACCTGAAGCGTCCCGCCGCCTACGCGCGCGTGCCCGCCGCGGAGGGCGCCCATGGGTAACCGCGGCAAACCGCGCGGTGTGCCCAGCGGCCCCGCCGACAACCTGCTGCCCACCGGCTCCCGCCGCGCCGCCGCTCCGTCCGGCGGGCGCACGCGCGCGGAGCGGCGCAAGCTGCAGCGCAAGGTCAAGCGCAAGCGCAGGCGCAACGCCGTCCGGGAGATCCCCCTCCTGGTCGGCGTGGCCGTGCTGATAGCGCTCGTGCTCAAGACCTTCCTCGTCCAGGCGTTCGTGATCCCCTCGGGCTCCATGGAGCAGACGATCCAGATCGGCGACCGCGTCCTGGTCGACAAGTTCACCCCGTGGTTCGGCTCCAAGCCGCAGCGCGGCGACGTCGTCGTGTTCCACGATCCGGGCGGCTGGCTCAAGGACGAGCAGACCTCCTCGACCAAGGACGACCCCATCGTCGTCAAACAGGTCAAGGAGGGCCTCACCTTCATCGGCCTGCTCCCCTCCTCCAACGAGAAGGACCTGATCAAGCGGGTCATCGCGGTCGGCGGCGACCACGTCAAGTGCTGTGATGCCCAGGGCCGGGTGACCGTCAACGGTGTGCCCCTGACCGAACAGGACTACCTGTACCCGGGCAACGCCCCCTCCCTGATGCAGTTCGACATCACCGTCCCCAAGGGGCGGCTGTGGGTCATGGGCGACCACCGGGGCAACTCGGCCGACTCCCGTTACCACCAGAACACGCCGTACAAGGGGACCGTCTCCGAGGACTCGGTGGTGGGCCGGGCCATGTGGATCGGCTGGCCCCTCGGCCACTGGACGCGCCTGGAGGAACCAAAAACCTTCTCCGGTGTCTCCGACCCCGTGTCGGGGGTGGCTGCGGCTCCTCCGCTGTCGCATAGGGTTGCTCACGACGGTCCGAAGGCAATGACCAAGCTCCCGACCCCTGCGGAACTCCCGCTCGTTATGGGAGTGGTGGGCCTGCACCGGCTATGGGGCAGGCGGCGGCAGAGAGTGAGGAGTTGGCGTGGGGGATGTAGCGGTTGGCTCGCGGTTCGGGCACGACGGCGAGGAGCATCGCGAGCAACCCGTGGAAGACAATGTCCCCGCCGCGGACGGCGCGATGACCTCCGGGAACGCCTCTGGAGCGGACGGGGACGGTACGGCATCGCCCTCGGGGTCGAATGGCGACGGCACGGCGTCCGGAGGCCCGTCCCAGCCGAACGAGGACGGCGGCGGGCCGGGCGGCTCGGCGCCCCGGCCGAACAAGCCCCGCTCCTTCTGGAAGGAGCTGCCGATCCTGATCGGCATTGCGCTGGTGCTGGCACTGCTGATCAAGACCTTCCTCGTGCAGGCGTTCTCGATCCCGTCCGACTCGATGCAGAACACCCTCCAGCAGGGTGACCGCGTCCTGGTCGACAAGCTGACCCCGTGGTTCGGCTCCGAGCCGGAACGCGGTGAGGTCGTTGTCTTCCACGACCCCGGCAACTGGCTGAGGGGTGAGCCGACGCCCGAACAGAATGTCGTCCAGAAAGCGCTCAGCTGGATCGGCCTGATGCCGTCGGCGGAGGAGAAGGACCTGATCAAGCGCGTGATCGGGGTCGGTGGAGACACGGTCGAGTGCCAGGGGACCGGTCCTCTGACGGTCAACGGCAAGGCGCTGAACGAGCCGTACGTCTACCCCGGCAACACACCCTGCACCGACGACGACTCGGGCGGCCGGTTCAAGGTCAAGGTGCCCAAGGGCTACCTCTGGGTCATGGGCGACCACCGGCAGGACTCGCGTGACTCGCGCTACAACCAGGACGAGTACCACGGCATGGTCCCGGTCAAGGACGTCGTCGGACGCGCCATCGTGAAGGCCTGGCCGATCAACCGCTGGGGCACGCTGCCCGTGCCCGACACCTTCGACCAGAGCGGGCTGAACCCCTGACGCGCCCGCCGCCGCGCACGGCGGGGCCCCGGGGGCGGACGGAGAGGTCTTGGGTCCAAGGGGTCGTCGCCACACCACTTGGTTCCAGGTGGTGAGTAGATCACGAAGACGCTCGGCCGGGGTATCCCGGCCGAGCGTCTTGCGTGGGCGGCGATTGGGGCTACTGGGGCTCCTGGAGCTGCGGTACGGCCTGACGCCCAGGGCCGGGAAGAGGGGGCTGCCCCTGTTCGGTACCGCCGGGTAGGGTGCGGGTCCATGGGTGGCGAGAGCGCGACGCGTACGGTCCCGCACAGCGGCGGGAGCACAGGAGCGGCAGAGGTGGGCAGCCGGCTCGGGCAGCGGCTGTCCGGAGCGGTCGTGGCGCTGGGCCTGGTGCTGTTCCTCGGAGGGTTCGCCTGGGTGGCGCTGGTCTACCGGCCGTACACGGTGCCCACCAGTTCGATGGCGCCGACGATCGACGCGGGGGACCGGGTGCTCGCTCAGCGCGTCGACGGCGGTGAGCTCCGGCGCGGCGACGTCGTGGTCTTCGTCGACAAGACCTGGGTGACGAACTCCAAGGTGGTCAAGCGCGTGGTCGCGGTCGGCGGCGACACCGTCTCCTGCTGCACCGACGGCAAGCTGACCGTCAACGGCAAGCAGATCGACGAGCCCTACCTGCCCAGGGGCAGCCTGGCCGAGACCAAGGACTTCCCCACCGTGAAGGTGCCGCAGGGCCGGCTCTTCCTCCTCGGCGACGAGCGCCAGGGCTCCCTGGACTCCACCGCCCACCTCGCCGACGCGGCCGGCGGCACGGTCGCCCGCAGCGCCGTCTCCGCCCGCGTCGACGCCGTCGTCTGGCCCATGAACGGCATGCTCAAGCGCCCCACCGGCTTCGAGGCCCTCGGGGACATCTCCCGGCCCGGCCCGCTGCGCACGATCGTCCTGCTGATCGGCGGCGGCGCCGTGCTCATCCTGGGCGGAGCGGCCTACGGCCCGGTCGCCAAGCGGCTGGGGGGCCGCTCCCGGGCCCGCACGGAGCCCGTCGGTGCCCGCTGAGACCGCGCAGCCGGGCTCGGAATCCCCCGACGCCTCCCTGCGCAAGGTGTCCCGGGTGATCCTGCTCGACCCCGACGACCGCATCCTGCTCCTGCACGGTCACGAGCCGGACGACCCGGCCGACGACTGGTGGTTCACCCCCGGCGGCGGACTGGAGGACGGTGAGACGCGCGAAGAGGCCGCGCTCAGGGAACTCGCCGAGGAGACCGGCATCACCGAGGTCGAACTCGGCCCGGTGCTGTGGCGGCGCGTGTGCTCCTTCCCGTTCGCCGGCCGCCGCTGGGACCAGGACGAGTGGTACTACCTGGCCCGTACGTCCCAGACCGCGACCCGCGCGGCGGCCCTCACCGAACTGGAGCGGCGCAGCGTCGTGGGAGCACGCTGGTGGACGTGCCGGGAACTGACCCGGGCACATGAGACGGTGTATCCGACCAGACTCGCCGAGCTCCTTCGCAGGCTGCTCGACGAAGGTCCCCCGGCCAGGCCCGTGACCCTTGCCCCGGAAATCGTCTAGGGGCCCGCGGGACTGGCGCACAATGGTGGGATCGCACGGCTGAAGGGGAACATGCCATGAGCGCCGAGGACCTCGAGAAGTACGAGACCGAGATGGAGCTGAAGCTCTACCGGGAGTACCGCGATGTCGTCGGTCTGTTCAAATACGTGATCGAGACCGAACGGCGCTTCTATCTCACCAACGACTACGAGATGCAGGTGCACTCGGTCCAGGGTGAGGTTTTCTTCGAGGTGTCCATGGCGGACGCCTGGGTCTGGGACATGTATCGACCGGCCCGCTTCGTGAAGCAGGTCCGCGTGCTCACGTTCAAGGACGTGAACATCGAGGAGCTCAACAAGAGTGACCTGGAGCTCCCGGGCGGGTGACGGAGTTGTCCACAGTCGCGAACTCGTCCACCAAGATCCAATAGCTGGCGGAGCCGCCCTCATCGTTGGCACCGAAAGGTGGTGCCGACATGAGGACACGCAACGCACAACGCAGTGCGACGGGCAAGTACGGCGAGGACCTGGCCGCGCGGCGGCTGGGCGAGGCCGGCCTGACCGTCCTGGAGCGCAACTGGCGCTGCGGCAGGACGGGAGAGATCGACATCGTGGCCAGGGACGGAGACGTCCTGGTCGTCTGCGAGGTGAAGACCCGCCGGAACGCCGCCTTCGAGCACCCCTCGGCCGCGGTCACACCGGCCAAGGCCGAGCGCCTGCGCGCACTGGCCGAGCGCTGGGCGCAGGCGCACGGGGGCGCCCCACCGGGAGGCGTCCGCATCGACCTCGTCGGCGTGCTGCTCCCCGACCGCGGGGCACCCGTGGTCGAGCACGTACGGGGAGTGGCCTGACATGGGATTCGCGCGTACGTGCTCCGTGGCGCTGGTGGGCGTCGACGGCGTGGTGGTCGAGGTGCAGGCCGACCTGGAACCGGGCGTCGCGGCGTTCACCCTGGTCGGCCTGCCCGACAAGAGCCTGACGGAGAGCCGGGACCGGGTGCGGGCGGCGGTCGTCAACTCCGGCGGCGAGTGGCCGCAGAAGAAACTCACGGTGGGCCTCAGCCCGGCCTCGGTGCCCAAGGCCGGCAGCGGCTTCGACCTGGCCGTCGCCTGCGCGGTGCTCGGCGCCGCCGAGCGGATCGACCCCCGGGTCCTCTCCGACATCGTGATGATCGGGGAACTGGGACTGGACGGCCGCGTCCGCCCGGTCCGGGGCATCCTGCCCGCCGTGCTGGCCGCGGCCGACGCCGGGTACGAGCAGGTGGTCGTCCCGGAGTGTGCCGCCGCGGAGGCCTCCCTGGTGCCCGGTGTCTCGGTGCTCGGCATCCGCAGCCTGCGGCAGCTGATCGCCGTCCTGGCGGACGAACCCGTACCCGAGGAGGCCCCGGAGGACCCGGGACGCCCCGACCCCCTCCTGGCCGGACTGCGCGTGCCCGGCACCTCGGCGGCCACCGGGATGCACGGCATCGGCGCCGACCGGCACGAGCCCGGTCACGACCTCGCCGACGTCGTGGGCCAGACCTCGGCGCGCACGGCGCTGGAGGTGGCCGCGGCCGGCGGACACCACCTGTTCCTGGAGGGACCGCCCGGCGCGGGCAAGACCATGCTCGCCGAGCGGCTGCCCGCCGTCCTGCCCCGGCTCGGCCGGCAGGACTCACTGGAGGTGACGGCCGTGCACTCGGTGGCCGGACTCCTGCCGCCGGGCAAACCCCTCATCGACGTCGCCCCCTACTGCGCCCCGCACCACTCGGCCACCATGCAGTCCCTCGTCGGCGGCGGTCCGGGCATGGCCAGGCCCGGTGCCGTCTCGCTCGCCCACCGGGGAGTGCTCTTCCTCGACGAGGCGCCGGAGTTCCACGGCCACACCCTCGACGCGCTGCGGCAGCCCCTCGAGTCCGGGCACGTCGTGATCGCACGCAGCGCGGGCGTGGTGCGGTTCCCGGCGAGATTCCTGATGGTGCTCGCGGCCAACCCCTGCCCCTGCGGACGTTTCTCGCGGCGCGACACGCTGTGCGAATGCCCGCCCTGGGCGATCCGCCGCTATCAGGCCCGGCTCTCCGGCCCGCTGCTCGACCGGGTCGACCTGCGGGTCGAGGTCGACCCCGTCACCAGGGCCGAGCTGACCGAGCCCGGCGCGCGCGGCGAGTCCACGGCCACGGTCGCCGACCGGATCCGGGCGGCCAGGGAACGGGCCGCCGTGCGCCTGGCCGGAACCCCGTGGCGGACCAACAGCGAGGTCCCGGGCCGGGAGCTGCGCAGCCGCTGGCGGGCGGCGGGCGGCGCCATGGACGATGCCGAACGGAGCCTGGAGCGGGGCGTGCTGACCGCCCGCGGGATCGACCGTGTGCTGCGGGTCGCCTGGACGGTGGCGGACCTCGTCGGCCACGACCGGCCCGACGCCGCGGACGTCGCCCTGGCCCTGCAACTGCGCACGGGCGTGCCGCGGGGCGTGCCGATGGCCATCGGAGCGCCGACGTGAGCCCGGCGGACGATCCGCACGGCGCGCGGCTGTGCCGGGTCTTCCTCTCCCGGGTCCTGGAACCCGGCGACGAGACCGGTGGCCGCTGGGTGCGGGAGTACGGGGTGCGAGAGGTCGCCCGGCGGCTGCGGGAGGGCGGTGAGCCGCTGCCGGGAGTGAGCGGCACGCGCTGGGCGGGGCTGCGGGCCCGTGCCGGGCGGGCCGGGCCCGAGCGGGACCTCGAGGTCGCTCAGGCGGCCGGCGTGCGCTTCGTGTGCCCCGGGGACACCGAGTGGCCGGCCCAGCTCGACGACCTCCAGGACGCCCGGCCCCTGGGGCTGTGGGTGCGCGGCCCGGCCGGCCTGCGAATGTGGGCGCTCAGATCGGTCGCCGTCGTGGGCGCCCGGGCTTGCACCGAGTACGGCGCGCATGCGGCGGCCACGCTCTCCGCCGGGCTCGCCGAACGCGGCTGGGTGGTGGTCTCCGGTGGCGCCTACGGTGTCGACGGCGCCGCCCACCGGGGCGCGCTCGGCGCGGGCGGCGCCACCGTCGCCGTCCTGGCCTGCGGCGTCGACCGGCCCTACCCGCGCGGACACGCCCGGCTGATCGGCAGGATCGCGGAACAGGGGCTCGTGATCGGCGAGCTGCCGCCCGGTGACCATCCGACGCCGAGCCGGTTCATCCTGCGCAACCGGGTGATCGCGGCGCTGACCAGGGGCACCGTGGTCGTGGAAGCCGCCTACCGCAGCGGAGCCCTGGTCACGGCGCGGGCGGCGCAGCGCCTGGGGCGGCTCACCATGGGCGTGCCCGGGCCCGTCACCAGCGCCCTCTCGGCGGGGGTGCACGAGCTGCTGCGCGGGGAGGCGGTGCTCGTCACCGACGCGGCGGAGGTCGTCGAGCTGGTCGGGGACATCGGCGAGCTGGCCCCGGTGCGGCGCGGCCCGGTACTCCCGCGCGACCTGCTGGAGCCCGGCGCCCGGCGTGTCCTCGCCGCGCTGCCCGCCCACCGGCCGGCCCCGCCCGGGGAGATCGCGTGCGGCGCGCAGACCACGCGGGACGAGGCGATCGCCAGGCTGTACGAACTCCGGGCACTTGGTTACGTCGAACGACACGGCGATGGCTGGAAGTTGACACGCCAGGCGATCTCTCCGGTCGAGGACGGTCCCCCTCGATGTTGACCGAGCGTGTTCGTCCGTCCGGGGGAATCCCCGACGCCCTTGGGTTTCCGCGGAGTTGGCGCACTCCATCGGTCACCCAGAGCGAGGTGTCCGGTGTACCGGGAGGCGTCACCGCGGGTGCCCCCACGGGGGGTGAGGCTCGCTGTTCGCGCACCGCGACACCTCAGTCACGCTACGCTCACGAAGACTCCTGCGCAGACCACTGCAACTCGACACCAGACCGGCACCTCACCCAGTCAGCCCTTCCTTCACCACTCCACTCGGTAACAGCACTTCACGGCACTTCACGGCAGAACGGCACAAGGCGACGAATGCCCCAGCACACCTCCGGGTCCGACCGGGCGGCGATCCCTCCAGCCGCCCGCGACGGTGGCAGCGTGCGGCCGCCCGCTCCCTCGACGCTCGACGAGCTGTGGCGGTCCTACAAGGCGACGGGGGACGAGCGGTTGCGGGAGCAGCTGATCCTGCACTACTCGCCGCTGGTGAAATACGTGGCGGGGCGGGTGAGCGTCGGTCTGCCGCCCAATGTGGAGCAGGCCGACTTCGTGTCCTCGGGGGTCTTCGGGCTGATCGACGCGATCGAGAAGTTCGACATCGACCGGGAGATCAAGTTCGAGACGTACGCGATCACCCGGATCCGCGGCGCCATGATCGACGAACTGCGCGCCCTGGACTGGATCCCTCGGTCGGTGCGGCAGAAGGCGCGGAACGTCGAACGGGCGTACGCCACGCTGGAGGCACGGCTCAGACGCACCCCCACCGAGCCGGAGGTGGCCGCAGAGCTGGGCATCGAGGTGGACGAACTCCACGCGGTCTTCAGCCAGTTGTCGCTGGCCAACGTGGTGGCGCTGGAGGAGATGCTGCACGCCGGGGGCGAGGGCGGCGAGCGGCTGAGCCTGATGGACACGCTGGAGGACACCGCCGCGGACAACCCGGTGGAGGTGGCCGAGGACCGGGAGCTGCGACGGTTCCTGGCGCGGGCGATCAACACGCTGCCCGAGCGGGAGAAGACCGTGGTCACGCTGTACTACTACGAGGGGCTCACGCTCGCCGAGATCGGCAACGTGCTCGGGGTCACCGAGAGCCGCGTCAGCCAGATCCACACCAAGTCGGTACTGCAGTTGCGGGCGAAGCTGGCGAGCTTCGGGCGCTAGGGCCTGTCTGACAATTCCCGTCGTCGCCCGGAGCGCGGCAGACGGGAATTGTCAGACAGGCCCTAGGCAGACCCCGCGACGCCGGATGATCCACATGGCGGGGCCCGAGTCTCCTCCCGTTGGCCGGGGCGCGTCCGTAAAGTGGTCGACGTGCCAAGGATTCGAGCGGCCTCCGTGGCCGAGCACCGGTCGATGCAGCGAGCCGCCCTGCTGGACGCGGCACGGTCCCTGCTGTCCGAGGGCGGGACGGAGGCGCTGACCTTCCCGGCCCTCGCCGAACGGACGGGGCTGGCGCGGTCGTCCGTGTACGAGTACTTCCGGTCGCGGGCCGCCGTGGTCGAGGAGCTGTGCGAGGCCGACTTCCCGGTGTGGGCGGCCGAGGTGTCGGCGGCGATGGAGCGGGCGGAGACACCCGAGGGCAAGGTCGAGGCGTACGTGCGCCGGCAGTTGGCCCTGGTGGGGGACCGGCGGCACCGGGCCGTCGTGGCGTTCTCGGCGAGCGAGCTGGACGCGGGGGCGCGGGAGAAGATCCGGGCGGCGCACGGCGGGCTCGTCGCGATGATCGTCGGGGCGCTCGAGGAGATGGGGCACGCACAGCCCCGGCTGGCGGCCATGCTGCTCCAGGGCGTCGTGGACGCGGCGGTACGGCGGATCGAGCTCGGCGCGGCGGAGGACCCCGGGGCGATCACGGACGCCGCGGTGGGAATGGCGCTGCGGGGTGTGCGGGGCTGAGCCGCCCGGCGCGGTGCCGACCGCCTGTGGCTACGCCGGCTGTGCGGGCAGCGGGACGCCCAGCACCGGCAGCAGCCTCGACGGGCCCCTGCGCAGCAGCCACGGTGGGAGCAGGGACAGCGGGTCCAGATAGGTGCCGCCCCTGAGCAGGCCCCAGTGCAGGCAGCCGCCCGCGCAGTGGCCGCCCGTCGCCTCCGTGCTGCCGACCACCTCGCCCGCCGCCACCTCGTCCCCCGTCCGGACCGACGGCGTCACCGGCTCGTACGTCGTCCGCAGGCCGGTGCCGGTCAGCTCCACGGACACCACGCCCCGTCCCGCCACCCGTCCCGCGAAGGACACCCGGCCCGCCGCCACCGCCCGCACCGGAGCAGCGGCCGGGGCCGCCAGGTCCACGCCCCGGTGGCCGCGTCCGTACACCGTCGCCGGAGGTTCCCAGCCGCGTACCACCGCCGGGCGCGTGCCCACCGGCCAGGCGCGGCCGATCGCCGGCACCGGTTCCTGCGGGGCCGCAGGGGCCGGGGGAGCCGGGGCTTCGGCCCAGGCCAGGGACGTCAGGACGGTCACCGTCAGGGTCGCCGGCAGGAGCAGGCCCAGGCCCGCACGTCGTTGCGCTCGCATGGGGGAAACCGTCCCGCGTCCCCGCCGGGCGTGGCCGGGACGTGTGGACAACTCACCGGTTGTGGACAGCGGCGTCACCCGGTGCCCCGCCGGTCCCGTACACTTCTTGTGGCGATCCGGGTCACCGGGTCGACTTCGCACGCCCCGATACGAGGCGCGGCCGGCGACGGTCCGTTCGTATCAGCGCCCCTCGGTCCTCATGTGGCAACGGCGCGTCGCGGGCGTCAGGCGCGGGAGCCGTCCGGCATCCGCGGCACAACCGAGAAATTCAAGGAGATACGGCCATGGCCGTCGTCACGATGCGGGAGCTGCTGGAGAGCGGCGTCCACTTCGGTCACCAGACCCGTCGTTGGAACCCGAAGATGAAGCGCTTCATCTTCACCGAGCGCAACGGCATCTACATCATCGACCTGCTCCAGTCGCTGTCGTACATCGACCGCGCCTACGAGTTCGTCAAGGAGACCGTGGCCCACGGCGGCACGGTCATGTTCGTCGGCACGAAGAAGCAGGCGCAGGAGGCCATCGCCGAGCAGGCCACCCGCGTCGGCATGCCCTACGTCAACCAGCGCTGGCTGGGCGGCATGCTCACCAACTTCTCCACCGTCTACAAGCGTCTGCAGCGCCTGAAGGAGCTGGAGCAGATCGACTTCGAGGACGTCGCGTCCTCCGGTCTGACCAAGAAGGAGCTGCTGGTCCTCTCCCGCGAGAAGGCCAAGCTGGAGAAGACCCTCGGTGGTATCCGCGAGATGCAGAAGGTGCCCAGCGCCGTCTGGATCGTGGACACCAAGAAGGAGCACATCGCGGTCGGTGAGGCCCGCAAGCTCAACATCCCGGTCGTCGCCATCCTCGACACCAACTGCGACCCCGACGAGGTCGACTACAAGATCCCGGGCAACGACGACGCGATCCGCTCCGTCACCCTGCTCACCCGTGTGATCGCCGACGCCGTCGCCGAGGGCCTCATCTCCCGTTCCCGCGTCGCCACCGGCGACAAGGGCGAGAAGGCCGCCGGCGAGCCGCTCGCCGAGTGGGAGCGCGACCTGCTCGAGGGAGACAAGAAGGCCGAGTCCCAGGAGGAGGCCCCGGCCGCCGTCGAGACCCCCGCCGCCGAGGCTCCGGCTGCCGAGGCTCCGGCCGCGGAGGCCGCCGAGGCCGCCGAGACCGCCGAGGCCCCGGCCGCCGAGGGCGAGCAGGCCTGACCTCAGCGTTGACGGCGGGGGCGGTACTGCATCCGACAGCGCCTCCGGCGCGGTGAAGTCCGCCCCCGCCGTTCACCCGTAGGTCAGCACCGAGTCCGCGGTCCGCGTTACGCATGTGGATCGCAGACCGTGCAGATCTCCGATCTCCCAAGACTTCGAGCCCAAGACTTCGAGAAAGACTCACAGACTCATGGCGAACTACACCGCCGCCGACGTCAAGCAGCTCCGTGAGCTCACCGGCGCCGGCATGATGGACTGCAAGAAGGCGCTGGACGAGGCCGAGGGCAACGTCGAGAAGGCCGTCGAGGCGCTCCGTATCAAGGGCCAGAAGGGCGTCGCCAAGCGCGAGGGCCGCTCCGCCGAGAACGGCGCCGTGGTCTCCATCATCGCCGACGACAACTCCTCCGGTGTCCTGGTCGAGCTCAAGTGCGAGACCGACTTCGTCGCCAAGGGTGACAAGTTCCAGGCCGTCGCCACCGCGATCGCCGAGCACGTCGCCAAGACCTCCCCGGCCGACCTCGAGGCCCTGCTCGCCTCCGAGATCGAGGCCGGCAAGACCGTCCAGGCGTTCGTGGACGAGGCCAACGCCAACCTCGGCGAGAAGATCGTCCTGGACCGCTTCGCGCAGTTCTCCGACGGCTACGTCACCGCTTACATGCACCGCACGATGCCCGACCTGCCCCCGCAGATCGGTGTCCTCGTCGAGCTCGACAAGCCGAACGCCGAGGTCGCCAAGGGCGTCGCCCAGCACATCGCCGCCTTCGCGCCGAAGTACCTCTCCAAGGAGGACGTGCCGGCCGAGGTCGTCGAGTCCGAGCGCCGTATCGCCGAGGAGACCACCCGCGCCGAGGGCAAGCCCGAGGCCGCGATCGCCAAGATCGTCGAGGGTCGCCTGAACGGCTTCTTCAAGGACGCCACGCTGCTCGGCCAGCCGTACGCCCTGGACAACAAGAAGCCCGTCCAGAAGATCCTGGACGAGGCCGGTGTCACCCTGAAGCGCTTCACGCGCATCAAGGTCGGCATCTGAGTCCGTACCGTGATCGACGCGCGACCCACGGAGAAATCCTCGGGGAAATCTCGATAGGGTCGACAGCAGTCGTCCGCGCACACCGCCACACCCAGGCATGTGGCGGACGGCAGCAGATCTGACGAGGAGGCCATTGCCGCGCATGGGAGCGAAAAGCGAACCCAACCGGCAGTGGCCTTCTTCGCATGTGCACCACGTAACAGAGGCGGGATCCCGATGACCACCAAGGCCCAGAAGAGCGACGACGGCAAAGTACGCGGCCGGTTTCTGCTGAAGCTGTCCGGAGAGGCCTTCTCCGGTGGCGGAGGCCTGGGCGTCGACCCCGATGTGGTGCACAAGATCGCCCGCGAGATCGCGGCCGTCGTGCGCGACGGCGCCGAGATCGCGGTCGTCATCGGCGGCGGCAACTTCTTCCGCGGCGCCGAACTCCAGCAGCGCGGCATGGACCGCGCCCGCTCGGACTACATGGGCATGCTCGGCACGGTGATGAACTGCCTCGCCCTCCAGGACTTCCTGGAGAAGGAGGGCATCGACAGCCGGGTCCAGACCGCCATCACCATGGGCCAGGTCGCCGAGCCGTACATCCCGCTGCGCGCCGTGCGCCACCTGGAGAAGGGCCGCGTGGTCATCTTCGGCGCCGGTATGGGCATGCCGTACTTCTCCACCGACACCACCGCCGCCCAGCGCGCCCTGGAGATCGACGCCGAGGCGCTGCTCATGGGCAAGAACGGCGTGGACGGGGTCTACGACTCCGACCCCAAGACCAACCCTGACGCCGTGAAGTTCGACGCCCTCGGCTACGGCGAGGTCATCACCCGCGACCTCAAGGTCGCCGACGCCACCGCGATCACCCTGTGCCGTGACAACAAGCTGCCGATCCTCGTGTTCGAGCTGCTGGCCGAGGGGAATATCGCACGGGCCGTCAAGGGTGAGAAGATCGGCACGCTGGTGGGTGATCAGGGCAGCCGGGCCTGACCGGACCGCCCCGGGACCTGACCGAGGGATGGACAATGTCCTGCCGGTCGGGAACCGTGCAGGAAGAAGACGCGACGCAGCCGGCCGCCGCCGACAAGGAACCGCAGCCGGGCCTACTCAAGACACGCAGGAGCAAGTGGTGATCGAAGAGACCCTCCTCGAGGCCGAGGAGAAGATGGAGAAGGCCGTCGTGGTCGCCAAGGAGGACTTCGCCGCGATCCGCACCGGCCGTGCGCACCCGGCCATGTTCAACAAGATCGTGGCCGACTACTACGGCGCGCCGACGCCGATCAACCAGCTGGCTTCGTTCTCCGTGCCGGAGCCGCGCATGGCGGTCGTGACCCCGTTCGACAAGAGCGCGCTGCGCAACATCGAGCAGGCGATCCGCGACTCCGACCTGGGCGTCAACCCGAGCAACGACGGCAACATCATCCGCGTGGTGTTCCCCGAGCTCACCGAGGAGCGCCGCCGCGACTACATCAAGGTCGCCAAGGGCAAGGCCGAGGACGCCAAGGTGTCCATCCGCTCCGTCCGCCGCAAGGCCAAGGACGCCATCGACAAGCTGATCAAGGACGGCGAGGTCGGCGAGGACGAGGGCCGCCGTGCGGAGAAGGAACTCGACGACACCACCGCCAAGTACGTCGCCCAGGTGGACGAGCTCCTCAAGCACAAGGAAGCGGAGCTGCTCGAGGTCTGATGAACGACTCTTCCTGGGGCGCTCCGCCACGAGCCGGGTCACAGGCCGGGTACTGGGGGCCCACTGACCAGGGACCGGTCCAGGGGCTCGCCCCGGCGGGTCCCGCGTACGATGCGCATGACGTGCAGCAGACTCGCCCCATGCCGGCCGTGCCCGACGGCCCCGCTCATGGCGGAGACCAGGACGACCGGGGGGCCGCTCGGCTGAGCGGCCCCTTGTTCCGCGACGAGCCACCGCAGGCCCGCTCCTCCGGGCCGTACGACATACCGCGGACGTCGCCCGACGGGGCGGCCCCGCAGAATCCGGAGCCCATGCCCGACGCCTCGCAGCCGGCACCCGCGCCGCAGAAGAAGAGTGCGGGCCGGGACCTGAGCGCGGCCATAGGGGTCGGCGTCGGGCTCGGCGTGGTGATCGTCGCGTCCTTGTTCATCGTCAAGGCCGTGTTCGTCGGTGTCGTAGCGGTCGCCGTCGTCGTGGGCCTGTGGGAACTGACCAGCCGGCTCCAGGAGCGCAAAGGCATCAAGGCGCCCCTCGTCCCGCTGGCGGTCGGCGGTGCGGCGATGGTGGTCGCCGGGTACGTCCGGGGCGCCGAGGGCGCCTGGGTGGCGACGGCGCTGACCGCGCTGGCGGCACTGGTCTGGCGGATGACCGAACCACCGGAGGGTTACCTCAAGGACGTCACGGCGGGCGTCTTCGCCGCCTTCTACGTCCCGTTCCTGGCCACGTTCGTCGCGATGATGCTCACCGCCGACGACGGTCCGTGGCGCGTGCTGACCTTCCTCCTGCTGACGGTGGTCAGCGACACCGGCGCGTACGCCGTCGGCTGGCGCTTCGGCAAGCACCGGCTCGCCCCGCGGATCAGCCCCGGCAAGACCCGCGAGGGCCTGCTCGGCGCGGTGCTGTTCGCCATGGTCGCGGGCGCGCTGTGCATGCAGTTCCTGATCGACGGCGGCGCCTGGTGGCAGGGCCTTGTGCTCGGCCTCGCCGTCGCGGCCAGCGCCACCCTCGGCGACCTCGGCGAGTCCATGATCAAGCGTGACCTGGGTATCAAGGACATGGGCACGCTGCTGCCCGGTCACGGCGGCATCATGGACCGGCTGGACTCGCTGCTGCCGACGGCACCGGTGGTGTGGCTGCTGCTGGTGCTGTTCGTCGGCGGCGGCTGAGAGGCGTACGACGCGGGGCCCGCCGCCACAGCGTGGCGGGCCCTCTCCTTGTCCAGTCGCCGTCCTCGCCCCGGCCGGCCGCGGCGGTCCCGCGGGCATCCGCCCGCTCGCCCGCGTGGGCCTCGGCGGGGACACGGGCGGGGACACGCCGGACGGCCACCATGGCGACGTCGTCGCTGAGCCGGGGCCCGCCCACGTACGCGCGCAGGTCGGCGCGGACGGTGTCCAGCAGCTCCTGGGGCGACAGACCCGTCCAGCTCCTGACCCGTTCGGCGAGCGGGTAGAAGTCGCCGGACGCGTTCCGGGCCTCGGTCACGCCGTCCGTGTAGAGCAGCAGGGTGGCCCCGGGCGGGACGTCGGCCGTGTCCACGACCACCTGGCCGCCGTTGAGCTCCTCCAGGCCCAGCGGTGGCACCGGCACCGTGGGCTCCAGAGAGGTGACGGTCCCGTCCTCGAGGAGCAGCAGCGGCGGCGGGTGCCCCAGGTTCGCCAGCCGCACGGGGCCGTCCTCGGGCAGGTCCAGCAGGACCGCCGTGGCGAACGACTCCTCGCCGTACTGGCTGCCCGAGCAGGATCCCGTGCGCGCGACGGCGGAAAGGTCCCGGATCTCCTCACCGAACGCCGCGCTCAGTTCGCGTACCATTTCTGTCAGCGGACTCCGGTGCCGGGCCGACCGGCGGAAGCTGTTCAGCACGCAGCTGACCATCTCCAGCGAGGCCAGTCCCTTGCCCTGGACGTCACCGAGCAGGACGTGCGTGCGCTCACCGTGGTGTGCGACCGCGTAGAGGTCCCCGCCGATGGCGGCCTCCTCGTCCGCCGCCTGGTACAGCGACGCCACCTCGAAGGAGCCGACCCGCTCCGGCAGCGGATGCAGCAGCACCCGCTGGGTGACCTCGGCCACCCAGCGGGACCTGGCCAGCTGGCGCTCCTTGCGCGTCCGCGCGGCGCTCGCCGCCAGGGCGGCCAAACTGATCAGCGTGATGGTGCCGAGCTGCGCGGGGAAGTTGTCGGTGCCGAGCTGCTGGTTCGCCACGGAGGCCAGTACCACACAGGGAAGCGTCACGACGATCACCAGCAGCACACCGGCCGGGGCGCAGAAGACTGCCGCGAGCGCGGGCGCCGACACCATCATCGGAGCCATCCGGATGCCCGACGGCGTCGCCACGTCCACCCCCAGCAGCAGTACCGGGAGCAGCGCCACCGCCACCGTCAGCAGCAGGGGGTGACGGGACAGGGCGACGACACGCTCGCCGTTGACATCGTGCACTCCGGCCACCTCCAGCCGTACGCCCCCGGTTCCCCGTGCCTCGGCCCTCCCAGGGAAGCGGGCCCGGCGCCGCGTCACTAGGGCCGATCGGTCCACCGGCGAGCAAATTATCGGAATACTTTCCTTTTCGGAACCCATCGGGTGTTCGGATGCGCGCCGGCCGAGTCCTCGGAGCCCCGGCCGGCCGGGACCGTCACCTGGCGGAGCGTGCCGCGGTGCCGGGCTGCTGAACGCCCGGCCGGAGCGGCGGGAGGGGTGCGCCGGCGGAGGTTCCCGCCGGACCGCTCCCGCTCTCGTATCCCAGGGCGCGGGACAGTTCCAGGGCGCAGCGGGCGGTGAGCCGTCCGGCCGCGTCGAGCCGCTGCCCCATCCTTCCCTTGGGCGCGCCCATGTTGATCGCCGCGATCACGCGGCCGCCGTGGTCGCGGACCGGTGCGGACACGCCGACCAGTCCGGCCTCGAACTCCTCGTCGGCCATGGCGTAGCCGCAGGAGCGGATGGCCTGGATCTCCTCCAGCAGGTCGTCGATGGTGCGGATGCGCTGGCTGGCGGGCATGCCGGCGAACTGCTCCTCGGGGAACCACGCGCGCAGCACCGGTTCCTCCCAGTCCGACACCAGGACCCGGCCGGCCGAGGTGTGCAGGGCCGGGACCATGACCCCTTCCCACCCCAGACTGCGGAAGGCGTTCGGTGACGACTCGCTGACCAGGGTCAGGACGCCGTTGCCGCGCAGCACGCAGAGATGGACGGTCTCGTGCAGCTGCGCGACGAGCCGGCGGAGGAAGGACGCGGAGACATATGCCAGCCTGGCCTCGCCGGTACGGGCGGCCAGTGCGTAGAGTCGCCAGCCGAGCCGGTAGGCCTGGGTGTCGGGATCCCGGTCCACGAGACCCTCCTCCGAGAGGCTCGCCAGGGCCCGGGAGACCTGGCTCTTCTCGCGCCCGGCCAGCTCCGCGATCCGGGTCACCCCGAGGCCGCCGCGGGTGCGGGCCTCCCGACCTGCGAGGACTTCAAGAAGATCGGTGTCTCGGCGTAGCCCTGACGTCGGTCGTGCCACGGCAAACCTCCTCGTGTTGCATTCTCGGCAACAGCAGTTGTCCTCCATGTTACGCACGCCTACCGTTCAGCACACCGATCGGCGCCCGCCACCGAGGCGCCCGGGTCCGGAGGGAAGATGGACCGGTTTGTCGAGTACGTCGGAAGGCACACCGACGACCTGTGGCAGCAGGCACTGGAGCATGCCGCCGTGGTAGGTACGGCGATCGCCATCGCCACCGTGATCGGTGTCGCCCTCGGCGTCGCCACCTGGGACCGGCCCGCGGCTCGTACCGCCGCCGTCGCGACGACGGGGACCTTCCTCACCATCCCCAGCTTCGCGCTGCTCGGCCTGCTCATCCCGCTGCTGGGGCTCGGCTGGACGCCGACCGTGGTCGCCCTCGTCGTCTACGCGCTGCTGCCGATCACCCGTAACACCATCGTCGGCCTGAACGAGGTCAGCCCGGCGATCCTGGAAGCGGCGCGGGGCACCGGGATGGGTCCCCTGCGCACGCTGTTCGGCATCCAGTTGCCGCTGGCCTGGCCGGTGATCCTCACCGGTGTGCGGGTGTCCACCCAGCTCACCGTCGGTATCGCGGCCATCGCGGCCTATGTCGCGGGGCCCGGCCTGGGCAACGAGATCTTCGACGGTCTCTCGCGCCTGGGTTCGAAGAATGCTATCAACCAGGCACTCGCCGGCACGCTCGGCGTCGCGATCCTAGCACTCTTGTTCGACCTGTTCTTCTTCGCCGTCCGGCGACTCACCACCCCGAGGGGGCTCCGTGTCTGACCACGTCTCGCCGACCGCAACACTTGCGGTGACGGCCGGCTCCGGCGAGGACACCGCCGCACGGCACGGCGCGCGGATCGAACTCACCGACGTCACCAAGATGTACCCGGGCCAGGAGGAACCCGCCGTGGAGTCCTTCTCCATGGTGATCCCGGCCGGGGAGCTCGTCTGCTTCGTCGGACCCTCCGGGTGCGGCAAGACGACCACCATGAAGATGGTCAACCGGCTGATCGAGCCGACCGGCGGCCGTATCACCATGGACGGCGAGGACCTGCTCTCCCTGGACCCGCACGACCTGCGCCGCCGCATCGGCTACGTGATCCAGCAGATCGGCCTCTTCCCGCACATGACCATCGCGGACAACGTGGGCCTGGTCCCCCGGATGCTCGGGTGGAACAAGCGGCGGATCGCCGAACGCGTCGACGAACTGCTGAACGTCGTCGGACTCGAACCCGGCCGCTTCGCCTCCCGCTATCCGCGCCAGCTCTCCGGCGGGCAGCAGCAGCGCGTCGGCGTCGCCCGCGCACTCGCCGCGGATCCTCCCGTCATGCTGATGGACGAGCCGTTCGGCGCCACCGACCCGATCACCCGGGAGCGGCTGCAGAACGAGTTCCTGGCGCTGCAGCGGCGGATGCGCAAGACGATCATCTTCGTCACCCACGACTTCGAGGAGGCACTGCGCCTGGGCGACCGGATCGCCGTGCTCGGCGAGCGGTCCCGGATCGTGCAGTACGACACCCCCGAACGCATCCTCGCCGCGCCCGCCGACGACTACGTCCGCTCCTTCGTCGGCGGACACGCCGCCATCAAGCGGCTGGGCCTGATCACGGCCGGCAGCCTCGAACTGCTGCCGGCCGGCTCCTCGCCGCTGCCTTCCGTCGCCGCCGACGCCACCCTGCGCGACGCGCTCGACGCGATCGTGGCGCACCGCGCACACCGGATCGCCGTGCTCGGCGCCGACGGCACCGTCCGCGGCGAGCTGGACCTCGACACCATCGCGCGGGCGGCGGAGACCGGGGGTGCACGGTGACCGCGGTCCCGGCCGAGGCCCCAGCCTCCTCCCGGTCGGGAGCGAGAACCCTGCGCCGCCTGCGCGGCAGCATCGGCACCCCGGTCGTCGTCGCGGTCGCCCTGCTGGCCGACTACTTCTGGGTGCACTCGCTCCAGCTCGACAGCATCGAACAGCGCACGCTCAACAGTGACTACCTGATCACCAAGACCACCGAGCACCTCAAGCTCACCGTGGTCGCCACCGTCCTGATCATGGTGATCGCCGTACCGCTGGGCATCCTCATCAGCCGCGTCCGCGCCCGCTGGATCCCGCCCCTGGTCCTGGGCCTGGCCAACATCGGGCAGGCCACTCCGGCCATCGGCGTGCTGGTGCTGCTGACCATCCTGTTCGGACCCGGTTTCGGCATCGCCATCACCAGCCTGGTCGCCTACTCGGCGCTGCCCGTCCTGCGCAACACCCTGATCGGCATCCAGCAGGTGGACCGCTCGCTGATCGAGGCGGCCCGCGGCATGGGCATGAAACCCACACAGATCCTGCTGCGCGTCGAACTCCCGCTCGCCGTCCCGGTGGTCCTGGCCGGGCTGCGCACCGCGCTGGTGTTCTGCGTGGGCGTCGCCACCCTCGCCACCTTCGTCAACGCCGGCGGACTCGGGGACATCATCGTCAACGGGATCAAGCTGGACCGCGACCCCGTGCTGATCACGGGAAGCGTCGTCACCGCCTCCATCGCGCTGCTCGTCGACTGGACCGGCGGCCTGGCCGAGAGGGTACTCAAGCCGAAGGGCGCCTGACCGGCGCCCACCGGCCCGCCTCCGGCCCTACCGCGCGGCCCTCACCCCTGCGGTGTCCACCGCCCCCCTCCCGTCCCGCCGCCCCCTCCCGTCCCCTCGCCGACCCGGCGTCACCGCACCGCCGGTCCCCGGCCCACGAGCGTCCCGTGTCCGCCGGCCTCGCCCTGCGCCGCGCCTGCCACCCGCACCGCAGGTCCCGGCCCGCGAGCCTCCCGCGCCCGCCCGCCTCCACCCCCCGCCTCTCCCCGCACCCGCACCACTCAGGAGTACCGCCATGTCTTCCCGCCGCACCCCGCTGGCCCTCGCCACATCCCTCGCCGCCGCCTCGCTCATGCTGACCGCCTGTGGCGGGGGCGATGACGTCAAGCCGACCTCGGGGTCGGGTACGGACCTCAAGGGCGCTTCGTTCACCGTCGGGTCCAAGGACTTCTCCGAGCAGATCATCCTCGGCCGGATGACCGTGGAGCTGCTGGAGGCGCACGGCGCCAAGGTCACCGACAAGACCAACATCAAGGGTTCGGCCAGCACCAGAAAGGCGCTGGAGTCCGGTGACATCTCGATGTACTGGGAGTACACGGGGACCGGCTGGATCACCTACCTGAAGCACACCAAGCCGATCGCCGACCAGCGCCAGCAGTTCGAGAAGGTCGCCGCCGAGGACCTGGCGAAGAACGGCGTCGCCTGGATCGACCCGCCGGCCCCGCTCAACAACACCTACGCGTTCGCCGTCCGCAAGGACAAGGCCGCGGAGCTCGGGGTGAAGACCCTGTCCGACCTCGCCAAGGTGAGCAAGAGCAAGCCGAAGGAGGCCACGTTCTGCATCGAGAGCGAGTTCTCCACCCGTGACGACGGCTTCCCCGGGCTGGTGAAGGCCTACGGCATCAAGGCGCCCAAGGACAACGTCAAGATGCTCGACACCGGGCTGATCTACACCGAGACCGCCAAGGGCGACACCTGCAACTTCGGCGAGGTCTTCGCCACCGACGGCCGTATCCCGGCCAACAAGCTGGTGGTCCTGGAGGACGACAAGAAGTTCTTCCCCGTCTACCAGCCCGCGCTCACGCTCAAGCAGGAGACGCTGAAGAAGTACCCGGTCCTGAAGAAGATCTTCGAGCCGCTGGCCAAAAAGCTCACCACGACCGAGATGCAGAAGCTCAACGCGCTCGCGGACGTCGAGGGCGACGACCCGGAGGACATCGCCCACGACTGGCTGGTGGACAACGGCTTCGTGAAGTAGCCGCGACCGCTCCGAGCGTTCTCCCGGCACGGCCGTCCCGGGAGAACGCTCCCGGCACCCCGGCGCCAAAACCGCCCACCGGACGCTCACCGACAGCCGCCGGGACCGACCCCCGCGGATCACCCAAGTCGATCTGCGACACTGGTACGACCATGCCCAAGCCCGGAGAACTCACTTTCGTCGCCCCGCGCGGAGCCAAGAAGCCGCCGCGGCATCTCGCCGATCTCACGCCCGCCGAACGCAAGGAGGCGGTGGCGGAGATCGGGGAGAAGCCGTTCCGTGCCAAGCAGCTCTCGCAGCACTACTTCGCGCGGTACGCGCACGACCCCGAGCAGTGGACCGACATCCCCGCGGCGTCGCGCGCCAAGCTGCGGGAGGCGCTGCTGCCGGAGCTGATGACCGTGGTGCGGCACCTGTCGACCGACCAGGGCACCACCCGCAAGACCCTGTGGCGGCTGTTCGACGGGACGCTCGTGGAGTCGGTGCTGATGCGCTACCCGGACCGGGTGACGATGTGCATCAGCTCGCAGGCGGGCTGCGGGATGAACTGCCCGTTCTGCGCCACCGGGCAGGCGGGGCTGGACCGGAACCTGTCGACCGCCGAGATCGTGCACCAGATCGTGGACGGGATGCGGGCGCTCAGGGACGGAGAGGTGCCCGGGGGACCTGCCCGGCTGTCCAACATCGTCTTCATGGGGATGGGCGAGCCGCTGGCCAACTACAAGCGGGTCGTCGGTGCGGTCCGGGCGCTCACCGATCCCGAGCCGGACGGGCTCGGGCTGTCGCAGCGCGGCATCACCGTCTCCACCGTCGGGCTCGTCCCGGCGATCCACCGGTTCGCCGACGAGGGCTTCAAGTGCCGGCTCGCGATCTCGCTGCACGCGCCCGACGACGAGCTGCGCGACACCCTCGTACCCGTGAACACGCGCTGGAAGGTGCGTGAGGTGCTGGACGCCGGCTTCGAGTACAGCGCCAAGTCCGGCCGGCGGCTGTCCATCGAGTACGCGCTGATCCGGGACATCAACGACCAGGCCTGGCGCGGTGACCGGCTGGGCCGGCTGCTCAAGGGCAAGCCCGTGCACGTCAATCTGATTCCGCTGAACCCGACGCCGGGCTCCAAGTGGACCGCCTCGCGGCCGGCGGACGAGAAGGCGTTCGTGGAGGCCATCGCCGCCCACGGGGTGCCCGTCACCATCCGGGACACCCGGGGGCAGGAGATCGACGGAGCCTGTGGTCAGCTGGCGGCCACCGAGCGGTAGTCTGTGGGCGTCACGTACATCTTCATATTCCGACAGGGGAGCGCCACAGCGCTGAGAGTGCGGCAACCGGGCCGCAGACCCTCTGAACCTCGCCCAGGTCATTCTGGGTAGGAAGTTCGGTCATCACTCGAGCTGTTGCGCCCTGCCCGGGCCCCGCGGAATCCTCCGCGGGGCCCGGGCAGGGCCGCGTCTCTTCCTGGTCAACCCCAGGAGGAATCCAGTGCACAACAAGACCGTCGTGGCCGTGGCCGTCGGGCTCGGCTTCGTGGCGCTGCCCGCCCTGACGGGGTGCGGGGCGTCGGACAAAGGGAGTTCGGCGGACTCCACAACCGTCACGCTCGTCAGCCACGACTCGTGGGCCGTCTCCAAGAACGTGCTCAAGGACTTCGAGAAGCGGTCCGGGTACAAGGTGAGGGTCCTCACCGACGGCGACGCGGGCCAGGCCGTCAACAAGGCGATCCTGACCAAGGACAACCCGCAGGGCGACGTCTTCTTCGGCGTGGACAACACCCTGTTGTCGCGTGCGCTCGACAACGGGCTGTTCCAGCCGTACGAGCCCAAGGGCTCCGACCTGGTCCTGCCGCAGTACCGCGTCGACCAGGACAAGCACCGGGTCACGCCCATCGACACCGGCGACATCTGCGTCAACTACGACAAGGCCTACTTCAGCGAGCACAAGCTCTCCCCGCCGCAGTCCTTCGCCGACCTCGTCAAGCCCGAGTACAAGAACCTCCTCGTCACCGAGAACGCGGCCACCTCCTCGCCCGGTCTCGGCTTCCTGCTCGGCAGCGCCGCCCGGTACGGCGACAGCGGATGGCAGGGCTACTGGAAGAAGCTGAAGGCCAACGGCGTGAAGGTCGTCGACGGCTGGGAGCAGGCCTACTCCCAGGAGTTCTCCGGCTCCTCCGAGGGCAGGAAGGCCGGCGGGGACCGGCCGCTCGTGGTGTCGTACGCCTCCTCCCCGCCCGCCGAGGTGATCTACGCCAAGAAGCGGCCCAGCACCGCCCCGACCGGGGTGTCGTACGGCACCTGCTTCCGGCAGACCGAGTACGCGGGACTGCTGAGCAACGCGGGGAACACCAAGGGCGGCAAGGCGTTCCTCGACTTCCTGCTCACCGAGGAGTTCCAGGACGACATGCCGCTCAACATGTTCGTCTACCCGGTGCGCGAGGGCGCCCAGGTGCCGCCGGACTTCACGAAGTACGGCGCGCAGGCCAAGTCCCCCGAGACCATGACCGCCGAGAAGATCGCCGCCCGTCGCGACCAGTGGGTCAAGTCGTGGACGTCGCTCGTACTGAAGTAGGCGCGCCTGCCGCGGCGGCCGGGTCCGGGCGGGCGACCGCGGCGCGGCTCGGCCTGATGGCCCTGCCCGTCGCGTTCTTCGCGGTGTTCTTCGCCTGGCCCGTGGCCGCGATCGTCGCCCGCGGGCTGAAGGTGGACGGCGTCTGGCGGTTCGGGCGGATGGTGGACGTCGTCACCGAGCCGGACCTCCGTCACGTGCTGTGGTTCACCACCTGGCAGGCGCTGGCCTCCACCGCGCTCACCCTGCTGGCCGCGCTGCCCGCCGCCTACGCGTTCGCCCGTCTGGAGTTTCCGGGCAAGCAGGTGCTGCGGGCCGTCGTCACGGTTCCGTTCGTGCTGCCGACCGTCGTCGTCGGCACCGCCTTCCTCGCACTGCTCGGGCGCGGCGGGCTGCTGGACGAGCTGTGGGGTGTGCGGCTGGACACCACCGTGTGGGCGATCCTGCCGGCGCACGTCTTCTTCAACTACGCGATCGTCGTCCGGACGGTCGGCGGCCTGTGGGCGCAGCTCGACCCGCATCAGGAGGAGGCCGCCCGGATGCTGGGAGCCTCCGCGGCGCGCGCCTGGCGGAAGGTGACGCTGCCCGCCCTGGCACCCGCGGTGGCCGCCGCCGCGCTGATGGTGTTCCTGTTCACCTTCACCTCCTTCGGCGTGGTGCAGATCCTCGGCGGGCCCACCTTCTCCACCGTCGAAGTGGAGATCTACCGGCAGACGTCAGAGGTCTTCGACCTGTCCACGGCCGCCGTCCTCACCCTGGTGCAGTTCCTCGCGGTCGGTGTGATCCTCGCCGTGCACGCCTGGACGGTACGGCGGCGGGAGACCGCGCTGCGGCTGGTGGACGCCTCCGTGACCGCCCGCCGGCCGCGCGGCGCGGCGCAGTGGGCGCTGCTGGCCGGTGTCCTGGCCACCGTCGCCGTACTGCTGGTGCTGCCCCTCGCCGTGCTGGTGTCGCGCTCGCTGGACGCGCCCGGCTTCGGCTACTACCGGGCGCTGGCCCGTGAGGACGGCGGCATGTTCCTGGTGGCGCCGATCCACGCGATCACCAACTCGCTGCAGTACGCGGTCGCCGCCACCGCCGTCGCCCTGGCTGTCGGCGGCCTGGCCGCCGCCGCGCTCGCCCGCCGGGACGCGGGCCGAGTCCTGCGCGGCTTCGACGCTCTGCTGATGCTGCCGCTCGGCGTGTCCGCGGTGACCGTCGGCTTCGGGTTCCTCATCGCGCTCGACGAGCCGCCGCTGGATCTCCGGCAGTCCTGGATCCTGGTCCCGCTCGCGCAGGCGCTGGTCGGTGTGCCGTTCGTGGTACGGACCATGCTGCCCGTGCTGCGGGCCGTGGACGGGCGGCTGAGGGAGGCGGCGGCCGTGCTCGGGGCCTCGCCCTGGCGGGTGTGGCGGGAGGTCGACCTGCCGATGGTGCGGCGGGCGCTGCTGGTCGCGGCCGGGTTCGCCTTCGCGGTGTCGCTGGGGGAGTTCGGCGCGACGGTGTTCATCGCGCGGCCCGGCAACCCGACGCTGCCCGTCGCGGTGGCGCGGCTCCTCGGTCGGCCCGGCGATCTCAACTACGGTCAGGCGATGGCCCTTTCCACGATTCTGATGGTGGTGTGCGCGGTGGCCCTGCTGGTCCTGGAGCGGCTGCGCATCGACCGGACGGGAGAGTTCTGATGCTGCTGAGCCTCGATGCCGCGACCGTGCGCTTCGGCGGGCGGGCGGTGCTCGACGCCGTGGACCTGTCGGTCGCCGAACGCGAGATCGTGTGCGTGCTCGGGCCCAGCGGCAGCGGCAAGTCGACGCTGCTGAGGTCGGTGGCCGGGCTGCAACCGCTGGACTCCGGGCGGGTGGTGCTCGACGGACGGGACCAGAAGGGCGTGCCCGCGCACCGGCGCGGGGTGGGACTGATGTTCCAGGACCACCAGCTGTTCCCGCAGCGGGACGTGGGCGGCAACGTGGCCTTCGGGCTGCGGATGCACGGGGTGGCGAAGGACCGGCGGGAGGACCGGGTGCGGGAGCTGCTGGACCTGGTGGGGCTGCCGGACGCCGCCCGCCGGGCGGTCGCCGGGCTGTCCGGCGGTGAGCAGCAGCGCGTGGCGCTGGCCCGGGCGCTCGCTCCCCGGCCCCGGCTGCTGATGCTGGACGAGCCGCTCGGGCAGCTCGACCGGTCGCTGCGGGAGCGGCTGGTGGTGGAACTGCGGGAGCTTTTCGGCCGGTTGGGGACCACCGTGCTCGCCGTGACGCACGACCAGGGCGAGGCGTTCGCACTGGCCGACCGGGTGGTGGTGATGCGGGACGGGCGGATCGCCCAGTCCGGCACTCCGCTTCAGGTGTGGCAGCGGCCGGCCGACGCGTTCGTGGCCCGCTTCCTCGGCTTCGACAACGTGGTCGGCGCGACGGTCGCCGGGGAGGCCGCCCACACGCCGTGGGGGAGGCTGCCGGTGCTCGCGGGAGCGCCCCAGGGTGCCCGTACGGTGCTCGTCCGGCCCTCCGGGGTCCGGCTCGTCCCGGCCGGCGAGGGGCTGCGCTGCACGGTGACCGCCCGGACGTTCAAGGGGACGCATGTCGCCGTCCGTCTCCAGCCCGGGGACGCCCCGCGGCTCGAGGCGGCGTGCGCGCTGAGGGAGGCGCCCGAGGTCGGCGGGGAGGTCGGTGTGGAGTTCGACGCGGCCGAGATCGTCGTCCTCAAGGAGCGGCCGCCCGGGGACGGACGACCGCGGCCCGTCCCCGGGTCGCGGGGACGGGCCACGGTGGTGCACGAGGGGTGAGGCGTCAGCGGCCGCTGCCCGCCCCGCGCCGGCGCATGCCGTAGAACACCGCGCCGGCGCCGACGGCGACCAGGGCGGCCGCGATGCCGGCGATCACACCGGTGTTGGAGTTCGCACCGGTCTCGGCGAGGTTCGAGTCACCGGCCGCCGGGGACGGCGCGTTGCTCGAGGTGCCCTCCGGGGTGGTGCCCGTGCTGTCCGACGCCGACTCGGACGGCTCCGCGGACGGGGTCGCCGACTCGGCCGGGGTCGCCGACTCGGCCGGGGCCGAGGTGGAGTCCGACGGCTTCGAGGTCTCCGGGGCGGCCGTGGTGGGGGTCGCGGAGTCCTCGGTCCCGCAGGCCGTGGAGGGGGTGGTCAGGTTCGGGGTGATGTCCTCGTCGACCTGGTTGCCGGCCTTGACGTGGACGCGGTAGATCGCGTTGGGCTTCCAGTCCTCGGCGAAGGTGACCGTGGTGCCCTCACGGGAGCCCTTGATGTTCTGCTTGCCGATCTGCTTGACATCCGCACCGTTGTTCTCCAGGAAGACGGTGATGATGGCCGGGGTCTTGGTGGCGTCCTTGTCGGTGACGACGATGACGCCCTTGCTGCCGTCGCACGTGGCCTCGGCGGAGAACTCACTGATGTCGCAGGCGAGCGCGTTGCCCGCGACACCCAGCGCCAGCGCGACGGAAGCGGAGGCGACGCCCAGGACGCGCACGGAACGGCGTGCGTTGCGGCGGGTTTGGGGCACGTTTGTCCTTTACAGAGTGCATAACTGCGGGGGGTTGCGAGGGAGATGACACGACCACAAGGTGAGGCATCATCAACCCCGTGAGGCTCACAGGTCTATAAGCGCTCCGTAAGGAGTGTCAATGCGTGAGCGGATCGCCGGTGGCGACTTTACCATCTTATTAACCTGGGATACGTTTCAGTACCTCGGGCGCTTCCTCGATCCGGTCGACAAGGGCGATCCGGGCCTCCATCGGGCGCTCCCGTGCGAGCGCCCGCAACAGCGGCCACACCGGCAGCCGTTCCGTCCAGTGCGCCCGGTCCACGAGCACCATGGGCGTGGGCTCGCCCCGCGACTCGTAGTAGTTCGGGGTCGCGTTGTCGAAGACCTCCTGTACGGTCCCGGCGGCGCCCGGCAGGAACACCACGCCCGCGGTCGAGCGGGCCAGCAGACCGTCCTCACGGGTGGCGTTGGCGAAGTACTTCGCGATGTGCGCGGCGAAGGCGTTCGGCGGCTCGTGGCCGTAGAACCAGGTCGGGATGCCCACCGAGGCGCCACCGCCGGGCCAGCGGTCGCGGACCTCGAAGGCGGCGCGCGCCCAGTCGGAGACGGACGGCCGGAACGAGGGGGTCTTGGCGAGCAGTCGCAGCGCCTCCGTCAGCGCCCCGTCCTCGAACGGGGCGAGGTACGCGCCGAGGTTGGCCGCCTCCATGGCTCCCGGTCCGCCGCCGGTGGCCACCGTGAAACCGGCGCGCGTCAGCTCGCGGCCCAGGCGGGCGGCACCGGCGTACCCCGCCGTGCCGCGCTCCATCGCGTGACCGCCCATGACGCCCACCACCCGCGCCCCGGCGAGGAGTTCGTCGAGCGCGTCGGAGACGGCGTCGTCGTGGATCGCGCGCAGCATGGACGCGTGGATGTCCCCGTCGGACTTCGTCCGCTGGAACCAGGTGTACGCCCGCGCGTCCGGCGTCGCCTCGTATCCCTCGTCGAGGGACGCGAACAGTTCGTCGGGTGTGTAGACGAAACCCCGGTACGGGTCGACGGGCAGGCCCGGCACGGGCGGGAACACCAGTGCCCCGCAGGCCCGCACCCGGGCGGCGGCCTCGGGATCCATCGGGCAGCCGAGGAAGACGGCGTCCGAGGCGTCCACGGAGAGCAGGACGTCCGTACGGGCCGTCAGATCGACTGCCTGGACGCGAGACCGGGACAGCGTGCCGTGTTCGGCGACCACCTCGTCGAACTCGGCGAGCGACTCTATCTCGTGGTGGTGGGCGGCACGGTCGGTACGGGCGGGTGTCGGATGCACCCGCCCATGCTGGCACAGCCGTTGGCGCCCGGCCCGCGGCGGTCCGGCTCCGGCGGCTCAGCCCTGGACCGCCGCCGGGTCCATCCACATGATCTCCCAGGTGTGGCCGTCGAGGTCGTCGAAGGCCCGGCCGTACATGAAGCCGTGGTCCTGGGTCCGGCCGGTGTCCGTGCCGCCCGCCGCGACCGCCTTGTCCACCAGCTCGTCGACCTTCTCGCGGCTCTCGGCGCTCAGACAGACCAGCACCTCGCTGGTCCTGGTGGCGTCGGCGATCTCCTTGTCGGTGAAGGTCGCGTAGAACGGCTTGGTGAGGAGCATCGCCACGATGGTGTCGCTGATCACGACGGAGGCCGCGTTCTCGTCGCTGAACCGCGGGTTGATCGTGTAGCCCAGCTCCGTGAAGAACTTCTTCGAGGCGTCCAGGTCGTTCACGGGCAGGTTCACGAAGATCATCTGTTGGTACATGGCGGTCTCCCCACGGGGTGCGGTGCGTCGTTACGTCTGTCGGACCGGCGGCAGCCGGAGAACTCATCGGCGGCCGGCGATTTTTTACGGCGGCCCAGCGGTTCAGGGGGCTCAGTGGTTCGGCGGTTCGGCGGCTCAGTGGCCCAGCGGGAGTGCGGCGAGGCGGGCGACGGCCAGGGTGAGCGGGCCGAACAGGGCGAGCAGCGCGCCCGCCCGCAGGGCCGCCGCCGCGCGCAGTACCCTGGCCCGGGCGCCCAGGCGGACCAGCGCGGCGGTGGTGTCGGTCCGGGACTGCCTGGCCTCCACGGCCGTCGTGAGCAGCGTGGCCACCGTGCAGCCGGTGACCAGGAGGATGCCGAGGCCGGTCAGCGGGCCGGGGGACGAGGCGCCGCCGTCGTACGGCGCCGTCATCGCGTACGCGCCGGACACCACCGCGCAGACCAGGCCGAGGGGGCGGCCGATACGGGTGGCCTCCGCCATCAGGACGCGGCCGGCGAGCAGCCTGAGCGCTCCCGGGCGGACCGCTTGCAGCAGGCGGCCGCAGAGGTGGGTGAGGCCGGGAGCGGCGAGGATCAGGCCGGCCGCGGTCAGGGCCCAGCCGGCGAGTGCTCCCGCGGGGTTCTCCCTCAGGGGGGCGGCGGTGGCGGGGCCGGTGTAGGACTCGACGGCGAGGCCCGCGGCCAGGACGGCGATGCCCCAGGGGAGACCGCGGGGCGCCTCGCGGGGCGGCGGGGGACCGGCAGGGGCGCCGGTCCGGTCGCCGTCGGCGTCCGGGGCCGCTGCCCCGGGGCCGGCCACCGTGTCCAGGGCCTGCCGGGCACCGTCCGCCGGGGCCCCCGCGGCACCGTCCGCCGGGGCGCGCTCGCGGAGCCGCAAGCGCGCCCCGAACCTGCCGTACGCCCCGGACCCGCCGTACCCTGGGGCCGGACCGGGGTGCGGGCGGTGGGCGTCCCGGGGGCGCAGTGCCAGGGCGGTCGCGGCGCAGGCGGTGGCGGGGACCACGGCCAGGAGGGTGAGGGTGGCCGGAACCGGGAGCGGCCGGCCGGCGGCGAGCAGCCGCGCGGCGGCGCCGTCGAAGGGCAGGCCCGTCAGGTCGCCGCGCAGATGGAGGAAGAGCAGGAGCGCCACCGCCGAGCCGAGTGCGCAGGACAGGGCGGTCGTCAGGACCGAGATCGCCATCAGCCGGGCCGGACCCAGGCCCAGCGCGGACAGGCCGGGCCGGGGCCGAGTGCCGGGATCGGCGCGGGCGACGGCCACCGCGAAGTGGACGGTGGCCGCCAGCGGGACCGCGCACCAGGCCAGGCGGAGCAGCAGGGAGGCGGCGGGCGCGTCCGGGTGGCCCAGCGCGTAGCCGAAGGTGCCCAGCAGGAGGAAACCCGTGCCCGCGGCCGCCGTCGCCACCAGGAGGCGGCGCAGCTGGACCGCGGGATGCGCGAGGCGGGTCAGGCGGAGAGCGAGCACGCGGCCCGGCCTTCCGGCTCGGGGGCCTCGGGCAGGTGCACCGTGTGGACGCGCCGGCCGTCCAGCAGCGGCACCGTGCGGTCGGCGACGGCCGCGGTCTCCGCGTCGTGGGTGGCCAGCACCACGGTGATGCCGTGCGAGCGGGCCGCGGTGGTCAGGGTCCGCAGGACGTGCGCCCGGTCGGCCCGGTGCAGCGGGGCGGTCGGCTCGTCGGCGAAGAGCACCGCGGGCGCCGGGGCCAGCGCCCGGGCGATGCAGACGCGCTGGCGTTCGGCCTGCACCAGCTCGTGCGGGCGCTTGCGGGACTTGTCGCCGACGTCCAGGCGCTCCAGCCACTCCAGGGCCGCCGCCTTGGCCCGGCTGCGGCCCGTACCGCGCAGCATCAGGGGGAGGGCGGCGTTCTCCCAGACGGTCAGCTCGGGGACCAGCGCCGGTGCCGGGTCGATCCAGCAGAAGCGGTCCCGGCGCAGCCGTTCACGTCGCGTCGGCCCCATGGTGTGCACGGGCACGCTGTTGAACCAGACCTCCCCGCGCTGCGCCGGGACCAGGCCGGACAGACAGCGCAGCAGGGTGGTCTTGCCGCTGCCGCGCGGACCGCTGACGGCGAGGATCTCGCCCTCCCGCACGCCGAGCGAGACACCGGCGAGCGCCGGTGAGCCGTCGGGGTGCACGTAGTGCAGGGAGCGTGCCCAGAGCACGTCGTTGTCCGGCGGGGCCTCCATGGGCGTACACCTCGGTTCTGATCCGTGATTCCCTTGCCATGTCCCTCGTACGGGGGAACGAAGGCAGGGACGATCGGTTACCAGGCACGCTAAGGAGCCGGAGCCGCGACGCCGGACAGCACGCGGCCCGGGGTGCCCTCTTCTCACTCGTTCGAGTGCACCCCGGGCCGTATGACCGGCGCAGCCGCAGGCGGCTAGAGCTTCGTCCACGCCTCCGTCAGCGTCGCGCGCAGGATCTGCTCGATCTCGTCGAAGGTCTCCTGGTTGGAGATCAGCGGCGGGGCGAGCTGGACGACGGGGTCGCCGCGGTCGTCGGCACGGCAGTACAGCCCGTTGTCGAAGAGCGCCTTGGAGAGGAAGCCGTACAGGACGCGCTCGGTCTCCTCCTCGTTGAAGGACTCCTTGGTGTGCTTGTCCTTCACCAGCTCGATGCCGTAGAAGAAGCCGTTGCCGCGGACGTCGCCGACGATCGGCAGGTCGTGCAGCTTCTGCAGGGTCCGCAGGAAGGCGCCCTCGTTGTCGAGCACGTGCTGGTTGAGGCCCTCGCGCTCGAACAGGTCGAGGTTGGCGAGGCCCACCGCGGCCGACACCGGGTGGCCGCCGAAGGTGTAGCCGTGCAGGAAGGTGTTGTCACCCTGGTAGAACGGCTCGGCGAGGCGGTCGGAGACGATGCACGCGCCGATCGGGGAGTAGCCCGAGGTCATGCCCTTGGCGCAGGTGATCATGTCCGGGACGTAGCCGAACTTGTCGCAGGCGAACATCGTGCCGAGGCGGCCGAAGGCGCAGATGACCTCGTCCGAGACCAGCAGCACGTCGTACCGGTCGCAGATTTCGCGCACCCGCTGGAAGTAGCCGGGGGGCGGCGGGAAGCAGCCGCCGGCGTTCTGCACCGGCTCCAGGAAGACCGCGGCGACCGTGTCCGGGCCCTCGAAGAGGATCTGCTGCTCGATCTGGTCGGCGGCCCAGCGGCCGAAGGCCTCCGGGTCGTCACCGAAGATCGGGGCGCGGTAGATGTTGGTGTTCGGGACCTTGTGCGCGCCCGGGACGAGGGGCTCGAAGGGGGCCTTCAGACCGGGCAGGCCGGTGATCGACAGAGCGCCCTGCGGGGTGCCGTGGTAGGCGACCGCGCGGGAGATGACCTTGTACTTGGTCGGCTTGCCGACCAGCTTGAAGTACTGCTTGGCGAGCTTCCAGGCGGTCTCCACCGCCTCGCCGCCGCCGGTGGTGAAGAAGACCTTGTTCAGGTCGCCCGGCGCGTGGTCCGCGAGCCGCTCCGCGAGTTCCACGGCCTTGGGGTGGGCGTAGGACCACACCGGGAAGAACGCCAGCTCCTGCGCCTGCTTGAAGGCGGTCTCGGCCAGCTCCGTGCGGCCGTGACCGGCCTGGACCACGAACAGACCCGCGAGACCGTCGAGGTAGCGCTTGCCCTTGTCGTCGTAGATGTAGGTGCCCTCGCCGCGCACGATGGTCGGCACGGGGGCGTTCTCGTACGAGGACATGCGGGTGAAGTGCATCCACAGGTGGTCGTACGCGGTTCGGCTGAGGTCCTTCTGGCTCACGGTTATCGGGTTCCCCACATGTAGGTCTGCTTCTTGAGCTTGAGGTAGACGAAGCTCTCGGTGGAGCGCACACCCGGAAGGGCCCGGATGCGTTTGTTGATGACGTCCAGCAGGTGGTCGTCGTCCTCGCAGACGATCTCGGCGAGGATGTCGAACGAGCCCGCGGTCATCACCACGTACTCGACTTCCGACATGGCGGTCAGCGCGTCCGCGATCGACTCGACATCGCCCTCGACGTTGACGCCGACCATCGCCTGCCGGCGGAAGCCCACGGTGAGCGGGTCCGTGACGGCGACGATCTGCATCACGCCCTGGTCGAGCAGCTTCTGGACGCGCTGGCGCACGGCCGCCTCGGACAGGCCGACGGCCTTGCCGATCGCGGCGTACGGCCGGCGGCCGTCCTCCTGGAGCTGCTCGATGATGGCGAGGGACACGGCGTCCAACTGGGGGCTGCCGTTCCTGGACTCGCGGGAGTCCCTCTGGTCTGCGCTTCGACTGGCCACGGGCTCACTGTGCACGACGTCTCGACGGTTCCGCAAGGCCGGACCAATGAAATTCGTTGTTTACGTGCCCGAAGCCTGCGGATTCCGTACCGAACGCGCGAGCGGGGGTGTTGAAAACGTCGGCTCTCGGATTAGTGTGGTGTCTCAGTCAATGGACACCCGACTTTGGAGGGCCGGCAGTGAGCACCGAGCTTCGTCGTCTGCGCAACTACATCGACGGTGAGTTCCGGGACGCCGCCGACGGACGGACCACCGAGGTGGTCAACCCGGCGACGGGCGAGGCGTACGCCACCGCGCCGCTGTCCGGGCAGGCCGACGTGGACGCCGCGATGGCCGCGGCCGCCGCGGCCTTCCCCGGCTGGCGCGACACGACCCCGGCCGAGCGGCAGCGGGCCCTCCTGAAGATCGCGGACGCGTTCGAGGAGCGCGCCGAGGAACTGATCGCGGCCGAGGTGGAGAACACGGGCAAGCCGGTCGGGCTGACCCGCTCCGAGGAGATCCCGCCGATGATCGACCAGATCCGCTTCTTCGCGGGCGCGGCGCGGATGCTCGAGGGCCGGTCGGCCGGTGAGTACATGGAGGGGATGACCTCCATCGTCCGCCGCGAGCCGGTCGGCGTCTGCGCCCAGGTCGCGCCGTGGAACTACCCGATGATGATGGCGGTGTGGAAGTTCGCCCCGGCGCTCGCGGCGGGCAACACCGTCGTACTCAAGCCGTCGGACACCACCCCCGCCTCCACGGTCCTGATCGCCGAGATCATCGGCTCGATCCTGCCCAAGGGCGTCTTCAACGTCATCACCGGCGACCGCGACACCGGCCGTCTGATGGTCGAGCACCCGACCCCGGCGATGGCCTCCATCACCGGCTCCGTGCGCGCGGGCATGTCGGTCGCCGAGTCCGCCTCCAAGGACCTCAAGCGGGTCCACCTGGAGTTGGGCGGCAAGGCGCCGGTCGTCGTCTTCGAGGACCTCGACAGCGCGGCCATCGCCAAGGCCGTCGAGGACATCTCCGTCGCGGGCTTCTTCAACGCCGGCCAGGACTGTACGGCCGCCACCCGCGTCCTCGTCCAGGAGTCCATCCACGACGAGTTCGTCGCCGCGCTCGCGAAGGCCGCCGCCGAGACGAAGACCGGCCGGCCGGACGACGAGGACGTGCTGTACGGGCCGCTGAACAACCCCGACCAGCTCAAGCAGGTGGCGGGCTTCATCGAGCGCCTCCCCGCCCACGCCAAGGTCGAGACGGGCGGCCACCAGGTCGGCGAGACGGGCTACTTCTACGCCCCGACCGTCGTCTCGGGCCTCAAGCAGGACGACGAGATCATCCAGAAGGAGGTCTTCGGCCCGGTCATCACCGTCCAGTCCTTCACCGACGAGGACCAGGCGGTGGAGTGGGCCAACGGCGTCGAGTACGCCCTCGCCTCCTCGGTGTGGACCAAGGACCACGGCCGCGCCATGCGGATGTCCAAGAAGCTCGACTTCGGCTGCGTGTGGATCAACACCCACATCCCGCTGGTCGCCGAGATGCCGCACGGCGGCTTCAAGAAGTCCGGCTACGGCAAGGACCTCTCCGCGTACGGCTTCGACGACTACACCCGCATCAAGCACGTGATGACGTCGCTGGACGCGTAGCGCTCGGCCGCACTCGGCGCGCTCGGCGGCCGCGGTGTGCCCGGCGCCCCCGTGGAGCCGGGCGGCCGTGCCGTCACCGACGGGCGGCACGACGATCAAGATGTCGACGCGCCGGCCGGGAACTCACCCGTCAGGGCGCGTTCCCGGCCGGGAACGTCCGCGGAGGAGACGAAGGGCGCCTCGTGCAATCGGGACGAGGCGCCTCGTGGTGCCGGGCACGGCCGCCGGGAGTGACCCGGCCGGCGGAGGTCCGGACGGCCGGCCTGGTCGTCAGTTCGCGTTCGACGGGCCGAAGAACTCGATCTCGGCGATGGCGACCTGCTTGCTCGCGGAGGTCTGGTAGGCGGACTCCAGGGTGAAGCGGACCGCGGTGACCTCGCCGACGCGGAAGGCACGGCGCTGGGCGCCCGCGCCCTGGTCGAGGACCAGTTCACGGGTCGTGGTCTTGCCGTCGGCCGTGGTGACGCGGGCCTCGACGCGGTGCGGGAGGGCCGACTTGGAGAGCTGGTCGGCACGGGTAGACATACCCGGTGTGATGATCAGGTCGAGGAGTCGGGTCGGCTGGTCGAAGCGGGCCTCGATCCACTGGCCCTGACCGGACTCGGACACCCCCGGCCCCCACCAGGTGTTGCTGAGCTTGTCGAAGGCCGACTCGGGCTTGTGGCCCGGGTAGGAGCGGGACGCGGTGATCTTGTCCGGGGCGACCGGTGCCCGCTTGGCGAAGTGGTCGCGGGTCGCCTGGACGCCCTTGGGGATGTTGACGGCCAGCACGATCAGCAGGGTCAGCACGATCGCCGCGCCGAGCCAGCCCAGGACGCGGTCGAAGGCGCGGCGCAGCCGTGGGCGGTCGCCGGCCCATGGGCTCTCGCGCCGGCCGGGTCCCCACAGCCGGCGCCACCACGGCAGGCGGGCGGGAGCGTGGTCCGCTCCGGCCATGGGCATCGCGCACCGGGTGCAGTAGTGCCGGTCGGGCCGGTTGCGCGTGGCACACCAGGGGCACGGGATCCCGCCGTCCGTGCCGAGTTCCTCGCCCGGGGCCCGGACGACCTGGGGGCGCTGCGGGGCCGGACGGCCGGGCAGCACCGGGGCGACGGAGGGGGACGCGGCCGGGCGGGGATCCGGGTCGGAGACGGGCACGAGGAGTCGGCGGGCGCGGTCGGTGAGGCCGTCGGGCTCGCCGGGGGCCGGTGCCGGGCCCGCGGAGGGGACGGGGCCGGCGGAGGGGACGGGTTCGGTGGGGGCGGTCTCGTCCACGGGGGAGGCGTCGGCGGCGCTCCCGCTCCGTTCGCCCGCGTCGGCGGCGTTTCCGCTCCGTTCGCCCGCGTCGGCGGGCGCGTCCCCGGCTCCCTCGCTCGCCGTGGCCGAACCCAGCAGGTCCCGTGGGGTGCGCGCGAGACCCGCACTCCCGTCCCGGCCGGAGAACGCGTCCCAGCCGGGACCGGCGCCGGCCGGCGTCCCGGAGCCGGGCGCGGTGGCCGGGGTGGCGGCGGTGGCGGATGCCGGGGCCGGGACGGGGGCCGGCGTCTCGGCCGAGGACACGGCAGGGGACCTCTCCCCTGACTCCCCTGACTCCCCGGAATCCCGCGAATCCCGCGCACTGTCCGCGGTCGGGCCGGGCCGGGTCGCCACGGTGTTCCCCGAGTCGCCCGCCGGTCCCTCGCCGGAACGCTCCCCGGACCCGCCGGCAGCTGTGGCCGAAGCCCCGGACGCCGCCCGGGCCGCGGCCCGGTCCGTCCAGCCGAGCACCGCCCCGCAGGCGTCGCAGAACGACTGCCCCGGTTCCGCGCGGGTGCCGCATTCGGCGCAGCTCTGGGTGGTCGTCATCTCTCGGGGGTCCTTTCGGCGGGTCGGGCGGGCTCCGCGGCGGTCACCTGGACCGTGTACGGCATGTGGGCGGGACGGGCGGCGGCCACCAGGGTGTCCAGGCGGTGCCGGTCGGCGGGGGTCGGGTCGGGCAGCCGCAGGTGGACGTGGAGCCGGGGGCGCGGTTCGCCGGGGACCGGGCCGAGCGGGCGGGCGCTCCAGTCGGCGGCCCCGCTCTCGCTGATCTCCGGTTCCACGCCGAACGCCAGCCGCACCGCCTCGGCCAGCCCGCGCCGGGTGCCGCGGATCCGGTGCAGGTGCGCGGCGGCGGCCACGGCGGCCCGCAGCAGCGGCTCGGGTTCGCCGCCGTCGGTCTCCGCGCCGACCCAGCCGGCCAGCCACCGGGTGAAGTCGAGCGGGGCGAGGGACGGCCGGAAGTAGGTGTCGAGGCAGTCCAGCACGCTGTGGATCGGCGCGATCACCTCGTCGAGGCCGGCGACGAACCGCTGGGCCAGATCGTCGTCGGCGAACACGGCGGGCAGCATCATGCCGATCGGCGCGGAGGAGCCGAGACCGTCGATGGACCCTCTCATCAGGAGCCGTCCCCGATCACCCGGATGCGATGGTCGAACGAGAACACGAGCGAGGGCGGCGACAGGTCGATGCGGTCGGTCGCCTCGCCGCGTTTGCCGGTCAGCGGGTCGGCCGGATGCAGGACCACCTGGTCGACCAGCTCCACCCCCGGTACGCGCTGGAGCACCGCGAACACCTCGCCGGCCTGCACGGGCCGCCCGAACGGCCAGCCCGTCCCGTCCGCGCCGCCGGTCAGCGGATCGAGGTGCCGGTAGAGCGCGTCGTGCGCCTGCCGCCGTACCCGGTCGGTGTCGGTGCCCCGGAAGGCGTGCACCGTGGCCACCACCGTCACGCCCTGGTAGTACGGCGGCCCCACCGCCAGCCGCGTCCCGATCAGCCGCCGTTCGTCGAGGTGCCGGGTGATGCGGTCCAGCAGGGCGTCCCCGGGGACCAGTTGTTCGAAGCGCAGCCGTCCGCCGGGGTCCGCGACCGCCTGCGGGACCACCAGGACCCGTACCGCGTACGCCCCGTGCTCGCCCTCCTCGCCCTCGAGGCAGGTGATGCGCGCGGTCTCGGGGGCCGCGCGGCGGGCCAGCTCCTCGTAGTCGCGCAGGGTCACCGCCCGCTCCTGCGCGCGCAGGGTGATCGGCGCGCGGACCTTCGCCTCCTCGACCGTCTCCCCGTCGACGCCGCCGCGCGCGGCCTCCCGGTTGACGACCTCGGAGACGTACGGGATGGAGGTGCGCAGGATCTGCACCGCGCCCCGGGCCACGTTGCCGGCCCGGCCGCCGCCGGTACGGTAGCGGCGGGCGCGGACGGGCGCGCCCTTGGGGGCGACCGTGCCGTACTGGCGCAGCGTGCCGTCCGGTTCGCGCACGGCCGGACCGAAGGCGATCTCGCCGGTGGTGGCGTCGAGGGTGATGTGCCGGTCGTGCGGGCCGGAGGCCGCGAAGTTCGGGACCACCTGCCAGTCCATCCAGCCCTCGTGCTCGGCGGTCTGCAGCAGCACCGGCGGGTCGTCGCCGACCACGGGCGCGTGCGCCAGCCGCAGCCGCTGCCCGGGCAGCCCGGTGGACTCGCCGAGCGCCTCGTCGTACACCGTCTCCGCGTGGACGGTGGCGGTGGTGCCGCCGATCGTGAAGGCCTCGGCGGCCCGGATCGTGGGGGAGGTGGTGTAGAAGGGCTGGCCGGGGAGGGGTTCGGTGACCCGGCAGCGGATCCAGCCGGCCTCCTGGCCGGCGTTGCGGGACAGCACGTGCCCGCCGGGGACGTGCAGGACCACCTCGCCCGGGCGGTTCAGGCCGCCCGTGCCGTCCCGGTCGACCTCGCAGGGCTGCCAGCCGTCCGCCGTCCACGCCTCCCACACCAGCGGCGGCTGCCGCGGGTCCACGCCGACCCCGTCCACCCGGCTGTCCAGTTCCAGCGCGAGCGCACAGTGCGGCACGCCCGCGGTCAGGCCGAGCAGCATGCAGTCGCCCGGGTCGGGGGACTCCGAGAAGCACAGCAGGTCCTTGTCCTCCTCGGCGAGGTCGTGTGTCCGCTCCACCGCCGCCTCGCCCTGGTGCTGCACCAGCAGATGCCGCAGCTCGCAGGGCACGACGGTCAGCTCGCGCTCGGTGGCGAAGACGACCGCCTCCTCGCTCTCGGTGCGCACGGTGGCCACCTCGGTGCCGGCCGGCACGGAGATCGGCTCCTCCTGGGGCGCCGACAGCCAGAACGTCACGTCCGTGCGCGCGGCGGACGGCGGGAACAGCGTGATCCCCACCAGGTCGAGGAACGCCAGGTGGTTCTTCTCCGGGACCCGGTTGAGCCGGTAGACGATCTGGTCGGCCATGTGGGCGACCGTCTCGACGAGGGTCACGCCCGGGTCGGAGACGTTGTGGTCGGTCCACTCCGGGGCACGCTGCTGGATGTAGCGCTTGGCGTCGTCGACGAACTGCTGGAAGCGGCGGTCGTCGAGGTTGGGGGAGGGCAGGGCCATCAGCGGTCGCTTTCCGGAGCCGGGGAGGTGCCGTCCGGCTCGTCGTGGGACGGAATGACGTAGAACGGGAAGACCAGGCTGCGCGGGTTGTTGGTGCCGCGGATCGAGTAGCGGACGTCGATGTAGAGCACGCTCTGGTCGGAGCCGGCGGTGACCTCGACGTCCTCGACCTCGATGCGCGGCTCCCAGCGGTCCAGGCTGACGTGCACCTCGTGCTGGATGCGGCCCGCGGTCTGCTCGTTGACCGGCGCGAACACCAGGTCGTGGATGGCGCAGCCGAAGTCCGGCCGCATCGGCCGCTCGCCCGGCGCGGTGGACAGCACCAGCCGGATCGCCTCCTCGATCTCGCGCTCCCCGCTGACCAGGGCGATCCCGCCGGTCGGCCCGATGCGCAGCGGGAACGACCAGCCGGAGCCGACGAACTGTTCGGCCATCAGGGACACACCCGGCCTTCCACGGAAACGGTCACGGGCTCGGAAGGGGTCACGGGCTCGGAAACGGTCACGGGATCACCATCGGCACCGGAATGGTCGTGACCCCGAAGGTGGCGGACCCGACCAGGGTGGTCGGCGCCTTGATCGTCGTGTTGACGAGCGAGTTGATCTGCACGGTGGCGTCGCCGGTGAGGCTGGCGATGCCCACGGCGTTCAGGTTCAGGGCGCCCGCCGCGTTCACCCCGATCTCGCCGGCGGCCCGCACGTTGACCATGCTGCCGCCCTGGATGCTGAGCGCGCCGCCGCTCTTGATCGTCAACGACCGGCGGGCGGTGAGCGTCAGGTCCCCGCCCGCCTCCACCGACACCGACCGGCTGCCCTTGATGGTGACGTCGCCCTTGCTGTCCACGACGATCTCGGTGTTCGTCCGGTCCAGGTTGATGACCAGTTGCTTGTCCCCGGACGTCAGCCGGACGCCCTGCTTGCGGCCGCCGGTCTTCTGGCTGAGCAGGTCCATGCGGTTGCCGTCCCGGTCGGAGACGGTGTGCCGGCTCGCCTTCTTGCGCACGGTGTCGTGCAGCGGCACGTCACCGACGACGGTCGGCTTGTCCTTGCCGTTGTACAGCCCGCCGATCACGAACGGATGGTCGAGGGCTCCCCGGTCGAACGCGACCAGCACCTCGTCGTTGACGTCCATCGGGAAGATGCCGCCGCCGCCCAGGCCGCCCATCTGCACGGTCCGCGTCCAGTCGCTGACGTAGGTGTCGTCCAGCCACGGGAACTGCAATCGGACCCGCCCCTGCTTCAGCGGGTCGTTCACGTCGGTGACCAGGGCGTTGGCCACACTGGGCAGCCGGGGCGCGCTGTCGGTGCCGCCGGAGCTCAGCCCGTACAGCGAACGCCACTGCCGCCCGCTGACCGTCACCCAGGCCTCGTAGTGCTTGCCGTCGCCGAACACGTGCCGGACGGAGGTGACCGTGTACTTGCCCTCGAACGGCTTGCCCACGTCCGCCAGCGCCACCGGAACTCCCGGCCGCAGCTTGGGGTTTCCGCGTGCGACGACCTCCAGCTCGGCGAACGCGCCGGTGACGTCGTCGGCGAGGGCGTCGGCGGCGAACTTCACCTCGTTCTGCTTGTCGTAGGGCGTGCCCGTGTCGACCAGCTTGGCCGTCTTGAACTTCCCGGCCGCCGCACCCGGCGTGGTCCCGATGCCGATGCCCGGGTTGGCGGTCGCGGTCGCGGTGGCGGTGAGCTTCTTCTTGGTGGTGACGTCCCACCCGCGCGACTCGACCTTGCCGACCTGGTCGGCGGCCGTCACCGCGGCCCGCAGCCGCAGGATGTCGTGCCCGGCCTGGAGGACGAACGGGCTCTTGTCGCCGTCGGTGTCCGGCGAGGGCGCCCCGGAAGCCGACTTGGGCCTGACGAACTGGAACTTCCCGTCCGCGTCGACGGACATCACCATCTCGTTCTCGTCGGCGAGCCGCGCCAGGAAGTCCCAGTCCGTCACGTTGGACTGGCTGATGAACTCGTACACCGTCTTCGTCGACTCGATCCGCCCGACCGGCACCCCGTCCTGGGCGGCCAGCTTCCGGGCGATGTCGGAGGCGCTCTGGTTGCGGTAGGCGGCCACCCGGCGCTGGCGCAGCAGGCGGTGCCCGAAGTCGTAGCCGCGGATGACGGTGAAGGTGCCGGTGCCGTCGTAGTCGGCCTCGAGACCGGTGACCTCGCCCGTCAGCAGCGGATCGGAGGCGCCCTGCCCGTCGGCGACCGGAGCGAGGACGACCGGGGTGCCGAAGGTGATGCCCAGCTTGCCCAGAACCAGCCGGTAGGGGTCCCGGAAGGTCAGCCGGAACGCGGCCGGCACGCCGACGCCCTGGTCGACGTAGCTGTCGACGAGGGCCCTGGCGAACTCGGGGGGCAGCTTGGCACCCCCGATCCTCACGTCGACGACGTTCGAGAACGCGGACCGCACCATCAGGTACGCACCTCCTCGGCGGCGGGGAGCACGAGTTCGACGCCGGTCGGCAGGTGCGAGGGGTCGTCGATGCCGTTGGCCTCGGCGATGGCCCGCCAGGCGGCCGCGTCGCCGTACTCCCGCCACGCCAGTGACTGCAGCGAGTCGCCCGCCACGACCCGGTGCACGCGCTGCGCGGTGAGCGCGCCCGAGGTCGGGTTCTGCCCCTTGGTCTTGCTGGGGATCTCGTGCAGTTGCAGCCGGCAGGTGGCGCGGATGGGCACGCCGGTCGTCCCGAAGAGCGTGTAGGTGGCCTCCACGGAACTGACGTAGGCGGTGAACCGGGCGGTGGAGAAGGACCCCCACTGGAGCACCACCCAGGGCGGCGAAGGCTGTTTGGCGGCGATGCTCTTGGTCGTCACCTCGCAGCAGTCGAGCAGCGACTCGACCTTCTTCAGCACGGTGTTGCTGGTCGGCTCGTCGGAGGAGTCGAGGAAGATCTCCACGCTCATCTCGCGCGGCCGGGCCCCCATGAACTCCGGCAGGGAGCCGTCCCGTTCGATCTGCGCGGGGGTGGTCTTCCACTCGGCGTGCCGGGTCAGCGACAGCTGTGCCGGGTTGAAGTCGAAGCCGAACGTCTTGATGATCCCGCCGGGGGTCGTACTGCCGCCGACGGGCGGCTCGTGGATCGCGAGCGTGGCGCGCACCAGGCTCTTGCCTGCGCCGCCCTTGCTGCCCTTGGCCATGCTGGTCCCTCCCCTCAGTCCGTCCGGTCCGTTCAGTCCGTGAACCCGTGGTGGGCGATCTCCAGGACCTCGGTGGCCACGGCCGGGTTGCCGGGGTCGAGGGTGGGACCGGTCCAGCTCACCGGCAGTACGTCGATCAGCCCCCAGCGGGCCACCTCGGAACCGTCCGCGCGCAGCGCCGCGATCTGGGCGGTGGGCCGCTTGATCCCCGTCTGCACGGACGAGATCCACTTGGCGACCTTGGTGGTGTCCGGGGTGAGCGGGCGGGTCAGCCGGATGGTGGAGAACGTGACACGGGTCGGCAGCTGCCAGACGAAGCCGTTGTTGCCGCCCTCCTGGCGGTGCTCGACCTCCACCTGCGACGACAGCCCCTCGCATCCGTTGAAGTAGCCGAGGCTCTCGCCGTCGATGCTGAGGCTGAACCAGATGGTGGAGCCCGGGTCCTGGCGGGACATCGCGGGTGGGCCTTTCTGTCGTTCCTGTGGTTCCTGGCCGGTCGGGGCCGGTCAACGGCGCGGGTCGCGCAGCTTGCCGATCCGTTCGCGGTCCAGGCGGAGTTCGGTACGGATCAGACGGGTGATGCGGCCGATGATCCGGTGCACGAGTTCGTCCAGCTGGAAGTCGGTCAGCTCCCTCGGGTCGAAGGCGCCCGGCGGGGCCGCCGTGTATGCGGGCGGGGGTGGTTCGCCGGGCGACGGGGTGTACGGCGGCGGAGAGCCGTCCCGGGGCGTGTACGGGGGCGGCGGCGCTTCGGCCCGGTGGGTGACGGGCGGCCTCGACAGGGTGCCGGCGACGGTTGCCGCCGCGGCGGCTGCCAGGGCGCCGGTGGCGGACTGCCCGGCGGGCTTGGTCGTCGTCTTCCAGAAGCGCTGGACGACCGGGAGCGGCGGGGCCGGGGTGGCGGACGCGGCACCGGGAGGCGTGGCGGGGCCCTGAAGTGGGGCGAAGCCCGGAGACGGGGGTGGCGTGAGCGGGGCGACCGGCAGGGGGGCACGGCCCGTGGGGGTGGCCGCGCGTGCGGGGGTGACCGTGGGGGTGGGGCGGCGCAAGGGGGAGGGCCGAGCGGGGACGGCCGAGCGCTGCACGACGGTGGGGCCCGGCGTGGACGTCGGCTGCGGTACCGCCGGAGGCGGGGGAGGCGGGGGCAGTGTGGCCGGGGCGGGTGCGTCGAGGCGGGGCGCCGTGAAGGGAGCCGTAGCCGTGGCCGGAGCCTGGAGCGGGGAGGTGGGCCCGGTGAGGGGCGTCGCGTCGGCGGGCGGGGTGGCCGTGGGAACGCCCAGAGGGGAGCGGCGGGGGACGACGGCGGCAGGGGCCGCGGCGGACGCGGTGGACGCGCCGGCCCGGGTGACGCGCTGCACCACGGGCGCGGGTGCGCCGGTGACGCCGGCCGGTGCGGGTGGGTTCGGCCGGGCCGACGGATCGTGCCGGGCCGGCGGATCCAGCCGGGTGGGCGGATCCAGCTGTGTGGGCGGATTCTGCCGGGTGGGCTCGTCCGGCCCGCTCCTGGGGCCCGGCTGGAGCGAAGGGCCCGCAGGGGCGGCGGGCGGCGAGGAGATCGGTGCGCCCAGCCCGACCCGGGGCGTCCGGCGGGCCGCGCTGCGCTGGACGGAGGGCGTCGCGCCGGGCGAGCCGCCGGCCGGGGCCGTGACGGGGCGCGCGGGGGAGGCGGACGCGGGCGCGCTGCCGGACTGCGCCGTCGCCCGTTGCACGGAGGGCGTGTCCACGGCCGGCCGGGGTGCGGCGCCGGGCGGTGTCGGCGTGGTGGCCGGCGACGTGTGGGCCGGTGCACTCGGGGATGGGGCGAACCGCTGGGCGTGCGCCACCGCCCCTGGCGGGGAGGCGGCCGTGGCAGCGGGAGGCGTGGGCCGGGCGGCCGTGAGGCGGGCAGCGGTGGGGCGCCCCAGGCCGCCCGAGACGCGAGCGGGGTCGGGCGGCGCGGGGAGCGGGCGGCCGGAGTCGGTGGCCGGCTGTCGCTGCACGACGGGAGGTGTTGCCCCGGGGCGGGCGGTCGTCGAGGGGTGAGCCGGGCGGGTCGGGGTGGCGGCTGGGGCGGGGTGGTGTCCTTGGGCGGGCCGCGTGTCGGTGTGGTGGCCGTCCGCCGGTGGGCCGGCCAGGGGGGCGTCGGCGGCCGGCTGCCGCTGGACGACGGGAGGTGCCGCGCCGGTGCGGCCGGTCGGCGTGGACGGAGGCGGGGATACGGCGGCCCTGGCGGGGAGACTTCCGAGGGCGCGCTCGGCGCCGGAGTCCCCGCCCCGGACCGGCTCCGCCGATGCGATGCGGTCGAGGTCCGCCGCCGCGCCGCCGGACCGGGGGCCCACGGCAGGCGCGGGGGCCGGGCCGCCGGTGAGGGACCGCTGAACGGGGATGCCGGGGGTCGCCGCGTCACTGGGTGCGGTGGTGCCACTGGACGCCTTCACCGTCCGCTGGACGGTGGGAGCGGTACCGGTGCGATGTGCCGCGCCGTCCGGGGTGTGGTCCGGTGGGGGCGTCGGTGACTCGTTCGGGCGGTGCTGCGTTGTCGGTGCGTCGGATGTCGTGTGCTTCGTGGGTGTGGCGGGCTGTCGCTGGATGGCGGGTGTGGACGGTGACGGTGTTGCGTTCGCGGGTGTGGGGGGCTGTCGCCGGACGGTGGGGGCCGTCTCGGTGCGGTGGGGCGTGTTGTCGTGGCGGGTGGGTGTGGATGGCGGGGGCGTTGCGTTCGTGGGTGTGGCGGGCTGTCGCTGGATGGCGGGTGTGGACGGTGACGGTGTTGCGTTCGTGGACGTGGCGGGCCGTCGCCGGACGGTGGGGGCCGTCTCGGTGCGGTGGGGCGTGTTGTCGTGGCGGGTGGGTGTGGATGGCGGGGGCGTTGCGTTCGTGGGTGGGGCGGGCTGTCGCTGGATGGCGGGTGTGGACGGTGACGGTGTTGCGTTCGTGGACGTGGCGGGCCGTCGCTGGAGGGTGGGGGTCGACGGTGACGGCTTTGCGTTCGTCGACGTGGCGGGCCGTCGCTGGACGGTGGGGGCCGGTTCGGCGGCGTGAGCCGCGCCGTCCCGGCCGCTGTCCGCTGACGGCGTGGGCTCCCCGCCCCTGTCCTGCGGCGCCGGCGGCCCCGAGGGCGCGCCGCCCGCGGGCGTGGGGAGCCGGCGCGCCACCGGCAGTGTCCGCCGCCGAACCGCCGTCGCCCCCGTGCGCGCCCGCGTGAGGGAACTCGGCCGGGGCGCCCTCGGGGCCGCCGGTACAGGTGTCACCCGGAGACCGGATACGGGAAGCGGCGTGTTCACCGCCGGGCCGGTCGGCGGTTCGGGCGACACCACCGGGACGTCCGGACCGCTGACCGCGGCAGGCTGTGCGGGCACGGGCGGCACCGGGCCGTCGGAGCTGGCCCGCTGGACCGACGGCGCCTGCCCGCCCGTACGCACGGCCCCGCCGGACCGGGCCGGCGGGGCCGCCGAACCGGACGCAGGGGGCACACTCGGTGGGGTGACTCCGTCGGGAGCGGTCGCCCCCGCAGGAGCCGACGCGGACGTGGCAGCGGCCGGCCTCCTCGGCGCGGTCACCCGGGCCGGCGAGGCCGGTCCGCCCGCCGCCCCCGGCCCTCCGCCCGGCTCGCCCGGCACCCGTGGCGGAATCAGCCGCAGCGGTACCGCTGGGGCCCGCTGGACCGTGGGATGCCCGGGAGGGCCGGCCGACGGCAGGGCGCCGGCCGGGTGTTCGAGGCCGGACACGGGCCGTCCCGATGACGAGCGGGACGTGTCGCCGAGCAGCGCGCTCGACCGTCCGTCCAGCACCGCGTGAGAGGCCGTCCCCACGAACGACGGGTTCTGCCACGTCGGCAGCCGCCCGCCGAACCGGGCGTCCGCCACCCCGGACGGGTTCGGGGCCACGGCCCGCTGGATCGGCGGCAGCCCCGGCCAGGAGGCGGCCACCACCGGACGCCCGCCCGACCGTACGTCGCCGCCCGCGGGTTCCGGGCCCACCGTGGCGTCGGCGGGCTCGCCCGCCTCGGCGATCGGCCCGGTGTCGCCGGATCGCCGCTGCCGGAACCGGTACCGGTCCAGGAAACCCACCGCTCAGCCCTCCGCGCCGGCCCGCGTCACCAGGGACGCGATCTGGTCCGTGTAACGGCGGCGGTCGTGGTGTTCCAAGTCCAGGATCTCCTCCAGGCCCCAGTGGAAGTGGTAGGCGACGTACGCGATCTCCTCGTGCAGCCGTTCGGTCGCGTACGTCACGATTCCCCCAGGCGGCTCCCGCCGAGTTCCACTTCGAAGGGCTCCGCGCAGTGCGGGCACCGCACGGCGGCCCGGGTGTGGCCCTCCGCGTTGATCTGGCGGTAGAAGTCCTGGAGGAAGGCCAGGTCGGAGGCGAACATGTTCTCCACGATCCCGTCGTGCACCATCGGCAGCGTGCCGAGCCGGGTGATGACCCGGCCCAGCAGTACCACCGACAGGAACGCCGGGTTCTCCTGCACCCGCACGTCACGCAGCGGCACGAGTTCGTCCCGGGCCGTGGACAGGCGCATCACACCGTCACGGTGGACGGTGCCGGACTCGTCGACGTACCCGCGCGGCAGTTGGAAGGGGAACTCCGTGCGCAGCGACTCCTGTTGCCGCACGGGGGCGGGGCCGGGAGCGGGGGCCGGCACCGTCTCGGCCCCCGGCTCGGGCGCCTCCACGCCCGCGTCCGCCCCCGGCGCCTCCGCGCCGGGGTACGCGACGGCGCCGCCGGCCCTGGCAGCCGTACGCCGCATTACTCGATGACCAGTTCTTCGAACGTGATGGTCACGGTCTCGGTGAGGGCGGACGCCTCGCCGGCCTTCACCGTGCTCGCGTCGATCTTGCTGCACCAGGCGTTGCGCAGGTGGTAGCGCTTCACCGGGTTGTTCTGGAAGTCCATCATGATGATCGAGGCGTTCTTGCGGGCCGTGGTCATCTGGCCGGTGATGGACTCGTTGATCCACTGGGTGAACGAGGCCGACTGGGTCATACCGCGGACGACCGTGCAGGTGCCGTTCTTCTTCACACCCGGCAGGTTCTTGACCACGTTCTGGCCGTTCGGGGTGTTCTGCTGGTAGGTGATGACGTCCTGCTCGATGCTGAGGCCGCTGACCTCGGCCAGGTACTCGACCATCACGCCGTCGATCTGCAGGCCGAAGTTGTGTGAGGTGAGGGCGTCACCCGGCTGGAGACTCATGTGTTCGCTGTCCTTCTGGAACGTGTGGAGAAACGGCGTCGGAGGCAGGCCGGCGGACTACTCCTCCAGCTCCCCGCTGCCGCTGGAGAACTGTGCCAGCCGGAAGATCACGAACTCGGCGGGCTTGACCGGTGCGATGCCGATCTCGCAGACGACCCGGCCGACGTCGACCGACTCCGGCGGGTTGGTCTCCTCGTCGCACTTGACGTAGTACGCCTCCTCGGGCCGCTGGCCGAAGAGCGCGCCGCTGCGCCACTCGTTGACCAGGAACGCCGAGATGTTGCGCCGGATGCGGGCCCACAGGGCGTGGTCGTTCGGCTCGAACACCACCCACTGGGTGCCGATGAGGATCGACTCCTCCAGGTAGTTGAAGTACCGGCGGATGTTCAGGTAGCGCCAGGCCGGGTCGGAGGACAGCGTGCGCGCGCCCCACACCCGGATGCCCCGGCCCGGGAACGCGCGGATGCAGTTGACGCCGATCGGGTTGAGCAGGTCCTGCTCGCCGCGGGTGATCTGGATCTCCAGGTCGACCGCGCCGCGCACGACCTCGTTGGCGGGCGCCTTGTGCACCCCGCGCTCGGAGTCGTTGCGGGCCCAGACGCCGGCCACGTGGCCGCTCGGCGGGACCAGCCGGGACTGGCCGCCGGCCGGGTCGAAGGTCTTGATCCACGGGTAGTACAGGGCCGCGTACTTGGAGTCGTAACCGGCCGTCTCCTGCCGCCAGACCCGGATCTGACGGGCGTTCATGCCCGGCGGCGGGTCGATGACCGCGACCCGGTCGCCCATCAGCTCACAGTGCGCGATCAGCCCGAGCTGGACCGCCTTGACGGCCTCGAGGTCGATCGCGCCGCGCTGGTAGGCGGCCATCAGGTCGGGCACCGCGACCATGGAGACCTCGTCGATCGCCTCCAGGCCGCCGAAGCCGGTGCGGTCGGCGGAGTCGCCGAGGTACGTCGCCGGGCCGGGGTGCGAGTCGCCCGACGGCGCATCGGACGACGGCGCACCGGAGGCCGGTACGGCGGGAGCGCCGGCCGGGGCCGGGAGGGTCACCGTCTGGTTGTCCGGGCGCGCCAGCTGCGCGGCCGGCGCGGCCTCGGTGACGGTGATGAGCTTGGAGCGCTCCTTCACCTGGGTGACGACGTAGTTGCGGCCGCCCTTCTTGGCGGTCACGTCGAAGCTCTCGACGGGCTTGTCGCCGTCCTTGACGATCAGCCTGAACCGCTCGGCCGGGCCCTCGCCCTCCGGGTCGGCGACCTCGACGCTCAGCGGGCCGCTGCCGCCCTGGGCGATGGCCGCCACCGTGAACGTGCCGAGCTGCTGCGGCTCGGCCGGCGGCAGCGCGGCCGGGGCGGCCGTCCCGGTGACGGCGGCGGGAGCGGTGCCGGCCGAGCCGTCGAGGGGAGCGCCCTGGGCGGAGCCGCCGACGCGGACCACGTAGGCGGCCGTTCCGCCGTTGTTGAAGAAGCCGTAGACGGAGTGCGCGAGGTAGTACCCCTCGGTGAACTCGCCGAAGGAGGCGACGTACTGGCTCCAGTTGGTGACCAGCGTCGGCTCGTTCAGCGGACCGGTCGGCGCGAGCCCCACGAAGGCCGCGACCGAGGTGCCCACCCCCTCGATGGGGCGCGAGCCGCTGGCCACCTCCTCGACGTAGACGCCGGGCGACAGGTAGGACGGCATGCTCTGCTCTCCTCGGGGTACGAGACAGGAACGGGTCCAGCCTCACGCGCGCGCGGCACCCCGGAAAACGGCCGCCGGTTCCCTTCCGCGGGCATCGCCGTTGCCCCCAGACGTGCCCGTTGGGGCAGCGACGGACGGAACTGCCCCCGGGAGGCGCCCCGGAACGGCCCGGACGGCCCGGGTGTCCACGAGGGCAACACCGGCGGTCCTTGTGCCGGGAAGTCTGCCCACGCGTCCGCTGTGCCCGCACCGTACCCGGTCTAGCGTCGCGGCGTGAGCCTGTGGACTTCTCTCGAGCCTGCTTCCGCGACGGTGGATCCGGGTGGTAGTACGCGTGTGCGGTTGCGGTTGCGCAATACGGGTGATGTGGTCGACGAGTACCGTTTCGAGCCGGTGGGGCCGGTGGCGCCGTGGACGGTGGTCGAGCCGTCGGTGGTGCGGTTGTATCCGGGGACGACGGGGACGGTGGAGTTGACGTTCGCGCCGCCGCGGACGTCGGATGCGGTGGCTGGTCCGAATCCGTATGCGGTGCGGATCACGCCGACGGAGCATCCGGAGGCGACGACGGTTCCTGAGGGGAATCTGACGATCACGCCGTTCGTCGAGGTGCGGGCGGAGTTGGTGCCGCCGACGGTGAAGGGGCGTTTTCGGGGGCGGCCTCGTCTGGCGGTGGACAATCTGGGGAACACCAGGCTGACCGCTTCGGTCGGTGGGAGTGACACGGGTGACCAGTTGTCGTACGACATTCGTCCGGGCAGTGTGCAGATCGAGCCGGGCCGGGCGGCGTTCGTGGAGGCGACGCTGCGGCCGAGGAAGATCATCTGGTTCGGGGGGAAGGAGCAGCGGCCGTACACGTTGTCCGTGCTGCGGTCGGGGGCGGAGCCGCTGCCGGTGGAGGGGACGTATGTCCAGCGGGGGTTCCTGCCGCGCTGGCTGGCCACCTTCTTCGGTGTGTTCACGGCGCTCGCGGTGACCTTCGTGATGCTGTGGATCGCCTACCGGCCCCAGGTGAACACCGGGGCCACCGAGAAGGTCGCCGAAGCCGGCACCACCCTCGCTCCGTCTCCCACCCCCACTGCGGCCCTCACTCCGGCGGCCCCGCCGCAGTCCGCCGCGGCCGAGCCGCCGCAGACCGCGGCCGAGGACGGCGGCGGCAAGGGCGGCAGCGGTTCGGGCGGCGGTGGCGGCAGTTCGCCGGCCGCGCCGAAGAAGCACGCGACACCCGTGGTGCCGGCGTCGAACATCCTGCTGTACAACCCCACCACCAAGAAGTGCGCGGACGTCCCGGGCTACGGCAAGGGCACGGCCGGCGGCCCCGTACGGCAGTTCACCTGCGACGGCACCACGAACGACAACCAGCTGTGGAACCTGGAGGTCACGTACGCCAAGGGCGGTCCCGAAAGCCGCCCCCTCTTCCAGATCCGCAACGTCAAGGACCGGCTCTGCATGGACCTCCCCTACAACGGGGCCCAGCCGGTCCGATCCGCGATCACCGAGTTCACCTGCGACGGCACGACCGCCGACAACCAGCTGTGGTGGCTGGACAAGCAGCAGAGCGGCGCCTACTGGATCCGCAACTTCGCCAGCAACAACAAGTGCCTGGACGTGGCCGGATACAGCACCGGCGGCAACGACGCCAACCTGACGCTCTTCGACTGCTCCAACACCGACGACCAGGAGTGGCGGATCGTCCACCCCGCGCAGGGCTGACGAGGCCGGGCGCGTCAGCCGGGCGGTGGCGCGAGCGGGATCTCCGTGGTGCGTCCCGCCTCGCCCCCGAGCGCGCTCTACCAGGAACCGTTCCCCGGCAGCAGCCGCCCCGCCTTACGGTACTCGCGCCGGGCACCCTCCAGCAGATCGGCCGGGGTGACCACGTCACCGCGGCCGGCCGCCAGGTACGCGGCGGTCACCACGGCGCTGCGGATGGAGCCGCCGGCCAGCTCGAAGTCGGCGGCCACCGATCCGAGTTCGACGTCGTCGACACACGGCACGTGGGACAGGCTGTGCCGCCACAGCGCGAGGCGCTGCCCGGCGTCGGGGAAGGGGAAGTCGACCACCAGGTCCAGGCGCCGGGTGAACGCCTCGTCGATGTTGGCGCGCAGGTTGGTGGTGAGCAGGGCGATGCCGTCGAAGGACTCCAGCCGCTGGAGGAGGTAGGCGCTCTCCATGTTGGCGTACCGGTCGTGGGAGTCCTTCACCTCGGACCGCTTGCCGAAGACGGCGTCGGCCTCGTCGAAGAGGAGGACCGCGTCCGTGCGGTCTGCCTCGGTGAAGATGCGCTCCAGGTTCTTCTCGGTCTCGCCCACGTACTTGTCGACCACGGACGACAACTGGACCACGTAGAGGTCGAGGCCCAGCTCGGCCGCGACGACCTCCGCGGAGAGGGTCTTGCCGGTGCCGGACTCGCCCGCGAACAGGCCGAGCACGCCCCGGCCCCGGCCGCCGCCCGCGCTGAGCCGCCAGTCGCCGAGGACCCGGTCGCGGTGCCGGGCACGCAGCGCGAGCTCCCGCAGCTGGGTCAGCGGCCGGTCCGGCAGCACGAGATCGGTCCAGTCGACGGCGGGGCGGATCCGGCGGGCGTGCCGTTCCAGGCCGGAGGCGGACTGCTGACGGGCGGCGAGCCGCAGGTGGGCGGGGGAGAGCGGGGTGCCCTCGAAGCCGGCGAGGGCCCGGGCGGCGCGTGCCGCGCGGGCGATCCGGTCCTCGGGCAGGTGGTACGGGGCGACGGTGGCCGCCAGGTCGAAGCCGGGCGCCTCGCCGAGAACGGCCGACCAGGTCCCCGCCGCCCCCGCACGGCGCCGGGGCGCCTCCAGGACGAGGGGGTCGTCGGCGCACCACTGGGGATCGTACGGGCGCGCGTCGGTGATCAGGACGGTGACGTCACCGGCCGCCCGCAACCGCTCCAGCAGCGGGCCCGGCCGGTCCGGCAGCCCGGAGACGACGACGGCGTACCCGCCCAGCCGTGCCTCCCGCAGCAGCTCGGGCACCCGGTCCTCGGGCCCCGAGAAGCGCAGGGCGGGCAGTCCTGCCGTGTCCAGGGCGGCGGCGGCACAGACGAGCCCGTCGCCCTCGCGGCCCTCGCGGAGGAAGACGGCGAGCGGGGGACCGGCGCCGAGCCGGGCCGCCAGCCGGTGCACGAACCGGGTGAAGTCGTCCTCTTCGGCGGGGTCTTCGCCGTACGAACCGGGGTCTTCGCCGTACGGCGAGGGCGGCGCCGGCAGCGGATGGAGGTGTCCGGTGAGTACCGCGTCCGGGGTGTCGTCGCCCAGCAGGTGTGCGACGAGCCGGTCGGGCACGCGCAACGAGCGGCTGAGGAAAGGTCGTTCGGGCTCCTCCACCGTGAGCAGCCCCAGCGCGCACAGCGGCGCCGAGGGGTGCAGCCGGGCCCGGGCGCCCGCCGAGTGGGCCGGGATCCCGCACAGGTCGAGGGCGAGGGCGGCGGTGGCCCGCCGCCTGCTGACGTCGTCGTTGAGATAGCCGTACAGCGGCTCGAAGCCGCGGTCGAGGTCGGGGGCGAGGGCGATGAGCAGCAGGGTGGTGTCGAGCTCGGTCAGTCCCAGGCGGGCGGACAGGGCCGCCAGCCGGTCGTCCGGTGGCTCGGCGGGGCCGGGCAGCCCGGGCGGCGGGGGGTCCGCCGGGCGCAGCAGATGCCGTACCGCCTCCTCCGACAGGTACAGGCCGCGCAAGGGGTCGGTGGCCGTGGGGTCGTCTGCCGACCGCTGCTCGACCAGCAGGGCGACCCGGTCGCGCAGGACGGCGAGCCGGGCGAGCAGCGGGGCGGCGAGGTCGGACGCCGGTGCCGCCGCCTCGTACGCCGCGGTCCACGTGCTCACGTCGCACCCCCCGCCGGGCCCCGGCGCCGGGCCGCCCTGCGGGCCTCCCGGGCCGCCGCCACCTGCCGGGGCCGGTGCGCGCGTTCCTCCGCCCCGTCCGGGACGCCGTCCATGGTGCGCACGCGGACCGCCGCGCCCTCGGTGACCGGTGGTCCGGCGTCGTACTCGGGGTAGGCCGGGAAGGGCGCGGTGACCACCAGGTCGAGGGAGGGCTTCAGCTCACCGCCGAGCGCGGACCAGATCTCCGCCAGGGACCGCGACTCCGTCTGGATGCCGGCCACCGACATCGGTACCGTCATGCCCAGCGCGCCCAGCGCGCCGGGCAGTTCCGAGGCCGGCAGCAGCTCGCGCGGGATCAGGGTGGCCAGCACGGCGGACAGCAGGCGGTGTTCGTCCTGGGGCTGCTTGGTCCACGCCGTCACCAGGTACGACAGCCGGAACCAGCGCGGCGGCTGGCGGCGCTTGACGATCACCTCGCGCTCGTCGAGCACCGGCATGTGACCGCGCTGGCGGCGGCTGACGTCCTCCCGGATGTCGTACAGGTAGGCGTTGATCGTGGGGGCGTTGCGACGGGCCGCCCAGTCCCGGGTGGGGGCGTCGAAGGCGACGTCGATTCCGGAACCGGCCAGCGCGCCACCGCCGAGCAGGGTCTTGAGGACCTCGTCCACCTCGTGGATCACCGTCGTGCTCCCGCTCTGCCGTGCCCGGTCTCGTCCGTCCGCCTGCCGCCGTGACCGATCCTGCCCTCCCGGGCGGCCGGACCCGCAGGCACGCCGGGGACGGCCGCGGGGCACGGCGGAGTGCCCAAGGGGGCGGTGACGGCTGCCCGTTCGGTCAGATGTAGCCTTCCCGCAGGGCATGCGCCACGGCGTGCGCCCGGTTGCGCAGGTGCAGTCGGGTGGTCAGCCCGTGCATGACGTTCTTGACGGTCCGTTCGGAGTAGGACAGCTTGCTGGCGATCTCTCCGGTGTCGAACCCCTCGGCGACCAGCCGCAGCACGTCCACCTCACGTGGTGTCAGGCCCGAGGCCGGAGCGCCGGTCCGGCCGGCCGCTCCCCGGTGCAGCGTGCCCACCTGGGTGATGAGCCGGCCGAGCAGATCGGCGGGGAGGTCCCCGTCGCCGCGGGCCGCCGCGAGAACGGCCTGCACCAGACGGGTCGCGGTGGCCTCGTGGCGCCACACGATCGCGCCGACCCCGCACTCGATCACGTCGAGCAGTTCGGCCTCCCGCAGCGACCGCACGACCAGCACCGCCCGCGCCCCCTCACTGCGCACCAGCCGGCGCAGCCGGGTCAGCGCGGCCTCGTCGAGCACGTCGTCGACGAGCAGCGCCACCGTGCCCGGGCCCGTCTCCTCCGTGAGATCGATCTCCGGGTACCGGCGCAACTGGCCCAGCACCCCCTCGCGCAGGATCGGGTCGGGGGCGTGCACCGCCACCGGTGTCCGTTCGGCGGAGTCGGCGGTACCGGGGTGTGTGGTCCGCGATGAGCTGAACAAGCGTTTCCCCTATGTCCACATGCACGCCACCTCTGTGCAGGCGGTGGCAGGCGTGTGTTCCCCACACTCCGGGGACCGGAGGTGTCCGCGCAATCGTGGAGCACCACGAGCGGCACCACGAGATCGGCGGCACGAGAACCACGAAGTCCACGAAACAACCGAAAGACCGGAAGTCCACGACGTCCCACGACGTCCATGACGGTGACCCGTCCGAGCAAGGAGGCAGGGATGCCCGCACCGCACGCCGACCGGCCGCGCGAACACCGCGAGGCCGCCGCGCTGCTGGCGGCCGCGGCCGCGCGCGCCCGCGACGGAGCGGGCGGCCTGGTGCTGCTGCGGGGGGCCACCGGCACCGGCCGGACCACCGTGCTGGAGGCCGCCGCCGAGGACGCCGCCGACCACGGCATGCGGGTGCTGCGCGCCCGCTGCTCGCCCGGCGGCGCCACCGTTCCCTTCGCCGCCGTGCTCCAACTCCTCGGGTCCGTGGAGTGCTTCGGACAGCCGGCGGGAACCGGCGGCGAGCGCGAGCAGGCCGCCCTGCTGTGGCGGGTCCTGCGCGAGTGCACCGCCGGGTCCCCGCTGCTGGTCGCCGTGGACGACGTCCATCTCGCCGACGGCCCCTCGTACCGCTGGCTGGTGGAGTCCGCCCGGCACGTGGACCGATTAGGGCTGCCGGTCCTGCTGGCGGTCACCGAACGCAGCCAGTACGACGTCGACCAGCCCGCACCGGGCTTCACCCACACCCTCTCGCCCGCCCTGGTCCGCACCCACACCCTCGCCCCGCTCGGCCCGGACTCGGCGGCCGAACTGGTCGGCGCCCGGTTCCCGGCGGCCACCGCGGAGTGGATCGAGGGCTGCGCACGGGCCGGCGCGGGCAACCCGATGCTGCTGCGCGCCCTCCTCGACGACCTCGGCGACCCGGCCCGGCACCCGGTGGTGCCGGAGGCCGCCGCCGCGCTGTACCCGGGCGCCTACCCGGCCGCCGTGTCGTGGTGGCTGGACAGCGCCGGGCCCGGCACGACGGAGGTGGCGCGGGTGCTCGCCGCCCTGGACGAGGGCTGGGACGGCCGGGCGGGCAGCGATCCCGCCTCCACCACCGAGGGGCTCGGCGGACTGCTCGCCGAACTCGCGGGCGCCGACCCGGCCCGGGTGACGGGCTGGCTCACCGCGATGACCGGCCTGGGCGTGCTGCGCCCCGACGCGGACGGCCGCGCCCGGTACGCCCACCCCCTGCTGCGGGACGCGGTGCTCACCGGCGTGCCCGCGGCCCGGCGACGCCTGGCGCACCGGCGGGCCGCCGAGGTGATGCTGCACCGCGGCGCCCCCACCGAGACGGTCGCCCGGCAACTGCTGCTGTCCGGCCCGGTGGGCGAGCCCTGGGCGCCGGGCGTGCTCCAGGACGCCGCCGGCCTCGCCCTGCGCGACGGCCGGGCCCGTGCCGCCGTCTCCTTCCTGCGCCGGGCCCTCGACGAGCCGCTGCCCGCCGAGCGCCGGCAGCGGCTGCTGACCGAGCTGGGCTCCCTGGAGTGCGCCGGCCCGGGGACCGCGGCCGGGATCAACCGGCTCACCGAGGCCCTGCGGCTGCCCGGCGCGCCCCAGGACCGGGTGCGCACGGCCGTCGCCCTCGGCACCGCGCTGGCCGGACGCGGCCGGGCCCGTGCCGCCGTGGAGGTGCTGCGCACGGTGGACAGCCAGCTCGCCGACCGCCCCGACCTGGCCGGTCTCCTGCGCAGCGCCTCCGCCCTGCTGTCCGACCAGGACCAGACGGTCCGCCGCGACGTGTACCGGTGGCTGTGCGACACCGCCGAACGCTCGCCCGAGCCGGCCGGGCCCGCCGCCCGGGCCCTGCTCGTCCGGCACGCGGCCACCGCCGGGCTCACCTCGGCGGACGAGGCGATGAAGCAGGTCCGTGCCCTGCTCGCCGAGCCCGCCGACCCGCTCACCGAGCCCTTCCTGCTGGGCACGGCCGCCGCCGTCGCCCAGTGGGCCGACGAACTCGACGAGGCGGACCGGCTCGTGGACCGCGGCCTGGCCGGCCAACGCCCCGACCTGCTGCACCCGATGCACGAGGCACTGCTCAACGTACGGGCCGACATCGCCGCGGCCCGCGGCGAGTACGGGCGGCTGCCCGCCGAACCGCCCGTGACCGCGGACGCCGGGCCCGCCAACGCGCATGCCCACACCCTGCTCGCCCTCGTGGAACTGGGCCGCACGGCCGAGGCGCGGCGGCTCGCGGACGGCTTCGACCTCCATGCCGCGCCCGACTCCTGGGAGCTGAACCGGTTCCTGTACGCGCGGGGCGTGCAGCGGGCCGCCGCGGGGGACACGGCGGGCGCGCTGCACGACTTCCTTGAGTGCGGCCGCCGCCAGTCGGCACGCGAGGTGGTCAGCCCGGTCGTCACCCCGTGGCGCTCGGCCGCCGCCGAGTGCCGGTTCGCCCTCGGCAGCCCCCGGGAGGCGCTCGCGCTCGCCGAGGAGGAGCTGCGGCTGGCAAGGACGTGGGGCACACCCCGCACGGTGGGCCGCGCCGTGCGGGTGCTCGGCACGGTCACCGGCGGCCGGCGCGGTCTGGAGCTGGCCGAGGAGGCGGTACGCCTGCTGCGGGACGCCGGTACCGGCACGGAACCGGAACTGATCGCCGCGCTCGTCGCGCGGGGCCGGCAGCTGATCGCCGCCGGCGACCGCACCCGGGCCCGGGAGGGCCTGCGGGAGGCGGCCGAACGCGCCGAGCGGCTCGGCGCGCCGCGGTTGCGCACCCTGGCCGAGGAGGCCCTGCGCGAGGGCGGCGCCCGCCGCGCCGACGCCGCCCGCACCGGCTCCGGTGCCCTCACCGGCAGCGAGCGCCGCATCGCCCAACTGGCCGCCGACGGCCGCACGAACACCGAGATCGCCGCCCTGCTGCACCTCGCCCGGCGCACCGTGGAGACCCATCTCACCCACGTCTACAAGAAGTTGGGGATACGACGGCGGGGCGACCTGCGCACGGCGCTGAGCGGGGACCAGGGGTGTTGCTAGGCCCTGTCGTCGAACTCCGGCCGAAGCCTGGGGGAGTGCCGGGCCCTGGCCCTCGTACGGGAGGTCCTCGGGTCAGGGCCCGGTGCGGTCAGTGGGGCGCCTCCCACGGCCCTCAGGCAGCGGGGGAGCGTGCACGGCGTCGCGCGGCAGGCGGGGGGTCGACGAAAGACCCTAGCTCGCCGGCGGGGGCGGGGCCGCTGCCTTGCGCAGGCCCAGCCGGTCGTCGGGGTCCTGGAGCAGGGCGCCCTGTGCCGTCAGCATGCGACGGACCACCGGTTCCGGCATGCGGATCACCACCGGCGCCGGGAGGGTGATCTCCCGTACGGCGGTCGACGTGCGGCCGGACCGCACCCGGTCGGTCACCTCGGCCACCACCCTGACGTCCAGCGTGAACTGCACCAGGACCGAGGTCGCCTTCGGCTTGTGCAGCGGCATCGAGCCGGCGGCGTTCGCCGTCGCGTCGGTCGCGCCGCCCGCGCCGCCGGTGCCGCCCGTCAGCTGGTTGAGCCGGAACTCGTCGGCGTTCAGCAGACCGGCGCCGAACAGCCCCCGCCCCTGCCTGCCGTGGCCGGCGGAGCTCTGGCCGTCCGTCTGAGTGGGACGGGGCGCCTCCAGGTGGCTCTGGCCCACCGTCTCGAAGGTCATCTTGTCGCCGGCGCCCAGCACCCGCCCGGCGCGCAGCCGCGCGTGCAGGCGGGCGCGCAGGTCCTGTCCCGTGACACCGGTCGCGTGCACCGGCGGCAGGTCCGCCCCCGCTGAGGTCAGCAGCGGCAGCGCCGCGATCAGCCACTCGGTGGAGACCGCCTCGTTCAGGGCGTACGCGGCGGCCTGCCCCCGCTCCCGGAAGCGGTCACCGCCGCCCGCCGCACGGACCGCCGAGGTGACCAGCTCCCGTACCCGGGGCGCGCCCTGGAAGCCGTTGACCTGGGCCTCCATCGGCAGCCGCACGCCGGCCGCGCGCCAGGCGCCGAGGCCGGCCGCGGGGCCGCCCCGGGACCCCCGGGCGGTGTCCGGCGCATTCCCGCGGGGCGCGGCCACCCGGCCGAGGGCCGCCAGGTCCTTCTCCAGCACCCGGTGGGTCAGGGCCAGACCCGACGACCGGACCATCTCCACCCGGGTGGCGCCCCGGTACAGTTCGAGGCTCGCCCGGATCGGCACCCTCACCCTGGCCGCCTTCGCGGTCTTCGCCTCCGCGACCGTCTTCATGCCGAGCTGGCCCCGGCTCACCACACCGTCGCGCCGCCCCCCGGCGGACGCGGCACCGAGACCCGCCGCACCGCCCGTGCTCTTCAGCCGGCCCGCTCCGTCGTCCGGCTTGCCCGATCCCGCGAGGATCCCCTCGACGCCGGTCACCACGCCCTCGTCGTGGGAACCGGCCCGCTGGGCGACGGCCGAGGTGATGTACTCCATGTCCCGGCCGTCGTCCGCCGTGCCCTCAAGGCCGCCGTCGCCCACCCGGTCGACCCTGAACACCGCCCAGTACGGCGTCCTGCGTCCGTCGAACAGCTCGACCGTGACCCCGCCGTCCATGGCGCTGGACAGCAGCCCCGCCGCACCGTCCCGGTCCAGGACGCGCAGCAGCCGCTGCACGTTGTCGTTGCGGTCCTCGAGCTGCCGCCTCGGCAACAGGTCGTCGGCGAGGCCCTGTCGTCTCGTCCGGGCCAGCCGCGTCCGCAGCAGCTCCAGCAGCGGCACGAAGTCCGGCAGGTCCTCGACCATGCCGAAGCCGAGGGGAAGACCGCGCGCCGGCGACGGGCGGGAACCCACCGCCCCGCTCTCCTGCCGCGCCGCGGACGGGGCGGGGGACGGGGCCGGTTCCGCGTCGAGCCCGAGCTGCCGGCGTATCGCCGCCGGCAGCTGCTTCTCCGTCAGCCACACCGCGGCCGCGGCGGGCAGGGTCCGGGCGGCCTTCGTCACGTAGGGGCCGCCGCCGGTGACCTTGACCTCGGCGACCATGGTGACCAGCAGATCGCACTGGACCAGATAGAGCGGGGCCTTCTTCGGGGTGTGGGCGTTGCGCTCGACCGTGCCGGACACCGTGGCGGCCTCGGTGTCGCCCCGCCCCTTGGTGCGGTACGCCGCGAGGCCCTGGCCGGTGCGCCACCCGGGGCCGTTCTCCGAGCCCGTCGCCCCGAACTGCACGGTGCTCGTGGTGCCGTGCCCCCGTTGTCCGGCGGACTGGTGGCCGCCGAGCACGAAGGTCTCCGTGCCGGGGCCCGCGGCCTTGTGCAGGAACTTCGGGTTGGTCAGCGTGAGCCGGGTGCCGACCGCCCCGTTCAGCGCGGCCAGGCGGCGCGGGTGGCGCAGGTTCTGGACCACCCAGCCCGAAGAGGCCGCCTGCCGCAGGGCCGCCGTGATCGCCTGCGGGCTGAACCGTTCCTCGATCGCCAGCCGCGGGGCGAGCCCCTCCGTCGCCAGCGCCGGATCGTCGCGCACGCCCTTGTCGCGGGCGGCGGCCCGGGACAGCAGCTGGAGCGCCAGGTCCCGGACGGGCTGCCCGTCGCCGACCGTCTCCACCAGCTGCCAGTCCCGCAGCGCCCGCCCGACGGCCGGCCGGGGGGTGAGCGCGGCCAGGTCGCCGATGCCCGCGGCGGCGAAGTCGTACTCGGGGGCGGGGGCCTGCGCCCCGCGCCGGTCCCGCACCGCGTCGCGCCGCCGCCTGCCCTCCTCGTCCAGCGTGAACTCCGCCGGCGTCAGCAGCCGTACGTCCTGCTCGTCCATGCTCAGCCCGGCCAGCAGCGATGCCTCCGGTGTGTCCCGCCCCGGCGCGCCCGGGGTGACGGCGCGGGCCGGCTTGCGCTGCCGCGAGGTCATGGTGACGTCCACGTCGAGGCGGAGCGCCGCCCCGAAGGCGCTCGCCCGCTCCGATCCGTTGGTGAGGACGTCCGTACGGGTGGTGGGGCCGGCCTGGTTCCGGCGCGTGCCGGTGCTGTGCCTCTCGTAGCGGGCCGAGCCGGTCAGCACACCGGGCACCAGCCGGGCCTGGGCCAGGACGAGGCCGCCGATCGACCGCGAACTGCTTCGGCCGCTCTGGGAGTTGGCGGTGACACCGGAGTGGCTGCGGACCAGCCAGTCGCCGATGTCGCCGAGGTAGCCGGTCTCGCGCAGTGCGCCCCTGACCCGTATCTGCACGTCGTGTGCGTGCAGGGTGGTCTTGCGGCGCAGCCGCACCCGGATGCCGGTGGACAGCAACTGGTCCTTGTTGACCCGGAGGTTGGTCTCCGACAGGGCGGCCATCAGCTCCCGGTGGTTGTGCCGCTGGACCTCCGCCTCCTCCTTGCCGGGGAGCGTCCGGGGAGGGGTGGCGCCGAAGGCGGGCAGATAGCCGGCCAGCCGGGGATCGGTGGCGAACAGCTCCTGGACCGCCCTGACCATGGGCCCGGTGTCCAGCCGGCTCAGGGTGACACTGGATCCCATGCCGCCGAAGGGCAGATGGCGCTCGACGTCCTCCTCGGTCCCGGTGCCGTCCGCGCCCCGCACCTTCCGCTTCGGCTTCTCGATGAACTCGCCCGCCGTCACTCCCGGCGGCAGCGGCAGCCCGAGCGACTTCGCCTCGTCGGCGCGCAGGCTGATCCACACGTTCATCGTGTGCTCGGCGACCCGGGTCCGCGGGTCGAGGATCATCCCGGCCGACCGGGGGCCCGTACCCTCCACGGTGAACTTGACGGTCGCGGAGCAGAGCACCTTCTCGCCCCGGACCTCCGCGCCCTGCCGGCTGGACACGGTCTGCTCGGCCACGGTGAACCGCGCGCTGCGGGCGGCCGCGACCGGCATGGCGGTGCCCCGTACGACGGCCGCGTTCCCGGCCGCGCCGACGCCGATCGCCGGACCCAGCCCGCCCGCGACCGCCCGTCCCTTGCCCGCGGAATCGGTGACCGAGTGCTGGGTCTGCTGGTGGGTGCGCAACTGCGTCTTGCCGGTGCCCCAGGCCGGGGAGAGCCCGGTGATCGCGGCACGCATGCGGTAACCGCCCACGGTGCCGCCGTCCTTGGCGGCCAGGTCCTCGCCGGTCACGCCGTCCCGCAGCAGCCGGGGCAGGTCCTCCAGGACGGTCGCCGTGGCGGTCGCCTCGTACAGCCGGGCCCGGCCGGGTGCGCCGGGAGCGGTCAGCGAGGGGTGCAGTACGGAGGCGGCCGCGTCGAAGAGTCCGCCGCCGCCCTGGTGGGGGGCGCCGGTGTCGGTCACGCCGACCGGGGCCATGGAGTCGGCCAGCGAGACCAGCCGGGCGGTGTCCTCGCCGATGGGCCGCGGCCGGCGGGGCGCCCCGGTGCCGGCCGGGACCAGGTGCTCGGTCGGCACCCGCTGGGTGAGCGTGCCGGGGCTCCGGGAGGTCTGCGCGTCCCGCGCGCCGTGCCTCCTGACCCGCACCCCGTACAGCACCCTGCGCGGCACCTCGACCGAACCCTTGTCACTGCGCAGCACGCGCGGCTCGGCCACGTTCTTCTGGCCGCGGGACTCCCGCGAGGACTGCCAGGGCTGGACGGTGCCGGTGGCGGCGCCGCCCAGCCACAGCCCCGGTACGACGGGCGCGAGCCCGAAGGCCATGCCTCCCGCGCCCTTGCCCGAGGACGCGCCGGCCGTGCTGCTCACGGTGGCCGCGGTGTTGTGCTGGACGTCGACCTTGGTCTCCTTGCCCTCGGCGTCGTCCAGGTCCGCCAGCGGTGCCCCGTCCGGGTCCGGTCCGACCTCGCCGAGCACGTCCCCGGGGTGGAAGACCGGCGGCCGGTCGTCGGGGGCGGGGGAGACGGTGACGGTGACGTCGAACCACTCCTTGCCCGTCTTCCCCCGTACCGCGAAGGCGCGGCCCTGGCCGAAGAAGCTCTCCGGCCGTCCGGCCAGTTCGGCGGCGATGCCGGCGACCGTGTCGTCGTCGTGCCCGACCGCCCCGGCCACGATGGTGCGCACGACATCGTGTCCGGTCAGCCCGTACGCCGTCGACAGCCCGGCCGCCGTCAGGTCCGCCAGGTACGGCGGCAGGGTGAACCCCCGCTCGCTCTCCTCGACGGCGGGCGCTTTCGGGGCGGCGGGACGCCGGCGGGGCACGGTCCGGGGCATCCCGTCCTGCCGGTGCCTGAGCGCCCGCGCGGTGGCCGCGTTGCCCGCGGACTGCTGCAGCCCGAGCAGGGGCGGCGCGGGGGACCCGGAGGTGCGGGATGCCAGGTGTGCCCGCTGGGAAGCCTGCGCCCGGCCGTCCCCTGACTGCTGCTGTGTCCGCACGGCCCAAAAGTAGCCACCGCGGGGCCCGTGAACAGGCCGTCGACCGGCACCGGGCCCAATCGCCGTTCCCCGCACGCCGACGCGTCAACTCCCGTTAACCGGATGGCCGCACGCGCCGCACGCCGGACGGCTTTGCCATCTCTTTACAACCCGTCCCACCGCTCCCTCGTCTCTCCGCTCGATCCCTCATACGGCCCCCCGCAACGGGCGGGCCGACCGACGAAAGAGAGCGATTCATGCGCCGAACCGTCCTCAGTGCCGCAGCCTTCGCGTGCGCCGCCGTGCTGGCGAGCACGGTGCCCGCGTTCGCGGACGGGGCCCCGCGCTCCGTCCCGTCTCCCCGTACGGGCGCCACCACGGCGCCGTCGCCGGTCCCGAGCGAGCGGCGCGGTGACCCCCGGGACCAGAACGCCAGGCCGAGCACCGTCCCGAGCAAGGTGCGGGACCGGGGCCAGGTGGCCGTCGTCCCCCGGGGCGCGGCGGACACCGGTGTGGCCTCCGGGTCCGACAGCTTTGGAGGTGACGGAACGCTGATCGGCGGGGGCGTCGCCGGAGCCGCCGCCCTGGGTGGCGCGGCATTCCTGGTGGTCCGCCGCCGACGGGTGACCGGGGCGTGAACCGGCTCTCCAGGCGTGCGTTCGCCGGCGCGGCGGCCGCCGCGCTGCTCACCGGCTGCGGTGGCTCACCGGCCCCCCGGGCGGCGGCCCGGCCCACCGGCACGCCCACACCCGGGCGGCCCTCGGCCCACCCGGTCCGCGCGGCGGCCCGCTCGGTGCCGGTACGGCTGCTGATCCCGGCCATCGGGGTCGACACCCCGGTCCTGAAGCTGGGGCTGGCCCAGGACGGCACGGTGCAGGTACCCCCGGTCACGGCCCACGACCGTGCGGGCTGGTACCGGCACTCGCCGACGCCGGGCCAGGTCGGCCCGTCGGTGATCCTCGGCCATGTCACGGTCGGCGCCTACGGCGACGGGGTCTTCCGGCACCTCGACCGGCTGCGCCGGGGCGACCGGATCGAGGCACGCCTGGAGAACGGCACATCGGCGAGGTTCGCCGTCACCTCCGTACGGACCGTCGCCAAGGCGGACTTCCCGACGGACGCGGTGTACGGCGACGTGGACCGTCCGGAGCTGCGGCTCATCACCTGCGGCGGCCCCCGCACCGGCGACGGCTATCCCGACAACGTGATCGTCTTCGCCGCGCTGAGCGCCACCGGCTCCTGATCCGCCGTCCGGAGCCCGGGCCGGCCCGGCGCACGTCCATGGAACGTGCGCCGCCGGTCCGGGCTCTTCCCCACGAGTGCCCGAACCCCCCATGGAGAGCGTTGAAACGGTCCCGCGAGAAGGCAGCAGCCGAGCTGTTCGCCGCCCTCTACCCGCGCCTGGCCGGCTGGTGCCGCCGTCTGGTCGACGACGACGAGACGGCCCATGAGATCGCCTCGGAGGCGTTCACCCGGCTCTGGGCCCGCTGGACGTCCGTGGCGGAGCCGAGGGGCTTCCTCTACGTCACCGCCGCCAACCTCGTCCGGGACCACTGGCGCAAGCTCGAGCGCGAGCGCAGGGCCGTGCGCCGGGCCGGCGTCGAGGCGGCCGTCCGCCCGCCCGCCGAGCAGGCCGACCCGTCGGTCCGGCTGCTCGTGCAGGGGCTGCCGGAGCGACTGCGCACCCCGATCCTGCTGCACTACTACGCTGACATGCCGATCCGGGAGGTGGCCGTGTTGACCGGGCGCAGGGAAGGAACCGTCAAGGCCGACCTGCACGCGGCCCGTGAACTGCTCCGCGCCCACCTGAGGAGAAGTCTTGATCACACACTCTGACGACGGTCCGGACTTCGACCCCGACGACCCCCTCGCCGTCATCCTCCGGCCACCCTCCGAGCACCTCGTCGCGCCCGTGGGCCGGTACGAGGCGGTCCGCCGGGCCGCGGCCCGCCGCAGGATGCTCCGCGCGGCGGCCGGAGTCGGCGCGTCGTGCGCGGTCGCCGCCGTCCTCGCGCTGCCGTTGCTGCGGACGGGCCACCAGCCCCCGGCGTCCCCGGTGGGCCCGCTCGCCCCGCCCGCCGCTACCAGCCGGCCGGCCGTGCCGCCGCCGTCGCCGTCGGCCTCGCCCGGCGGTGCTCGCGGCACCGCCCCGAGCACCCGCCCCACTCCCCGTCCCTCCAACGAGAGCCCCACCGACGGGCGGACGACCGGCGGCCGCGGGACGCGGGAGCAGGCCCCCACGGCCGCACCCGGCGGCTCGGCGCCGAGGTCACCGGACACGCCCGCCGCCGAGGTGACGGCGAGGCCCGGGTGGACTGCGAGAACCGGGTCCTGAACCTCGGTCCCGTCCGGCGAACCCGGCCGCGGCCGAGGCTACTTGAGGGCCGTCAGGGCGATCCGCCGGGCCACCGGGTTCATGTCCTCGCCCTTGGCGTCCGTCGAGCCGACCGAGTAGACGAGGGTGCGGCTCAGGTTCCTGGTCGCCGCGATGACGCTGCTGTAGCCGTACCGGGCCCCGGTCTTGACCCAGTAGACCCGCCCCTCGTACGCGAAGCGCTGCAGCCCCGCGCTGTAGGTGGCGCCGTCGATCCCCGGCGCAACCGTGAACATCTCCTCCAGTTGGGGGGCGGGCACGATACGGCCCCGGAAGAGCGAGGTGAGCAGGCGCTCCAGGTCGGCGGTCGTGGAGATCATGTCTCCGGCCGCCCACCGGTCCGCCTGGTTCCACTCCGTCACGTCCACGAACCGTGCCGTCCCGTCGGCTTCGGTCACCTTCTGGTAGCCGCGGTTGTGCGGCCCCCGTACACCGGGGTCGGTGCCCGGGAAGTACGTGTCCCGCATCCCGGCCGGGCGCAGCACCAGCCGGGTCGCCTCGGCGGCGTACGACCGGCCCGTCACCTTCTCGATGAGCATGCCGAGGACCGTGTAGTTGATGTTGAGGTAGTGCTGCTTGCCGCCCGGGCAGAACTCCGGTCCCTTCGCCACCGCCGACTTCACCACCTGGGCCGGGCTGATCGTGTCGAAGCGGTGCGCGTACTGCTCCTCGAAGGAGTCGCCCCAGCCGTCGCCGGCCTGGATGCCGCTGGTGTGGTTCAGCAACTGCCGTACGGTGACCGGCTCGCGGAACCTCGGGCCGAGCAGCCCCGGAAGGTAGTGCTCGATCGACGCGCCGAGGTCGACGCGGCGCTCGGCGGCGAGCTTCAGCACGACCGCCGCCGTCACCACCTTCGTCGTCGACCCGGCCCGGAAGCGGGCGTCCGGATCTGCCGCCCGGCCGCTCGCCAGGTCGTGCACCCCCGCACTGCCCCGCCAGGTGCCGTCGGTGCCGCCGACCCGGACGAGCGCGGCGGTCGCGTCGTCGTCGGGCAGGCCCGCGATCGCGGCGCGCAGCGCGCCGGCGTCCGGGGCGGAGCCGGCCGGTGCGGAGGCGTCCGGGGCGGAGGCGGCGAAGGCGGGCACGGCCAGCGGCCCCGTCGCGAGGGCCAGGACCAGGGAGGCGGTGAGCAGGGTGGTGCGGCGGCGCCGAGCGCGCATCGGATGCTCCTGAGGAGGTCGACGGAGATTCGTGATCATCCTCGTGAGGTACGGCGGTCCCCGGGATCGTCGGCGAGGAGGGTGACCGCCCCCGACGTACCCCCCATGAAGTACCGCTCGGCCCGGGGAAGCCGTCGGGGTCGTCCCCTAGGGACGACGCCCCGGCGACCGTGGCTCAGCGTTCAGCGCTCAGCGCTCAGCGCTCAGCGCTCGGGCGGTCCGGCCGTCCGCGTGCGGGCGCAGGGCGCGCAGCACGTCGATGCGGTTCGTGGTGATCGAGTCGACGCCGAGGTCGAGCAGCCGGCGCAGGGAGCGGCGGGTGTCGGGGGTCCAGACGGAGAGCAGGTAGCCGTCGCGGTGGACACGGGCCGCGAGGGCCCGGCCGACCAGCGCGAAGCGGTAGTTCAGCCAGCGCGGCCGCACGGCGTCGAGCAGGCCGGCCCGCGGCGGCGCCAGCGTCGTCCAGGTCAGGGCGATCTCGGCGCCGGGATCGGCGGCACGCACCGCGAGCATCATCTCGGCCCCGGCGCAGTAGTACACCCGGTCCCGCGCCCCGCACTCCCGTACGACGCCGACGATCTCCCGCACCGCGCGCGGGTCGGCCCGCCCGGGCAGGTCGATCATCACCCGGGTCCCGTCCGTCGCGGCCAGCGCGTCCACCAGTGTCGGCACCCCGCCCGCGGTGAGCCCGCGCACCTCGTCGGCGGAGAGTGAGCGCAGCGGCCGGTCCTGGCCCCACAGCCGCTTCAGCGTGTCGTCGTGCAGCAGCACGGGGACGCCGTCGCGGGTGAGCCGTACGTCGCACTCGACCGCGTCCGCACCCTGCTCGAGCGCGGAACTCAGTGAGCCGAGCGTGTTCTCACGGAAGCGGTAGGGGTCGCCGCGGTGGGCCACGGCGGTCACTGTCTGCATGGGCACCATGGTGGCGGGAGTCAGGAGGCGAACCACGCCGAGGTGTAGGCGTCGATCTCCCCGGCGATCCGGGCCTTGCCCGCCGCGTCCAGGAAGGACGCCTCGACGGCGTTCTTCGCGAGGCCGGCGAGGCCGCGCTCGTCGAGGTCGAGGAGACGGGCGGCGACCCCGTACTCGTTGTTGAGGTCGGTGCCGAACATGGGCGGGTCGTCGGAGTTGACCGTGACCAGCACCCCGGCCCGTACGAACTCCCGGATCGGGTGCTCGTCGAGGACCTGGACCGCGCGGGTGGCGATGTTGGAGGTCGGGCAGACCTCCAGCGGGATGCGGTGCTCGGCCAGGTGGGCGAGCAGCTTCGGGTCCTGCGCGGAGCTGGTGCCGTGCCCGATGCGCTCGGCGCCCAGCTCGGTGAGGGCGTCCCACACCGTCTGTGGGCCGGTGGTCTCGCCCGCGTGCGGCACCGAGTGCAGCCCGGCGGCGATGGCCCGGTCGAAGTAGGGCTTGAACTGCGGGCGCGGTACGCCGATCTCGGGCCCGCCCAGCCCGAAGGAGACCAGCCCCTCCGGACGCAGCCGGTCGTCGGTGGCCAGCCGTGCCGTCTCCTCGGCCGACTCCAGGCCGGCCTCACCGGGGATGTCGAAGCACCAGCGCAGCACGGTCCCCAACTCGGCCTCGGCCGACGTGCGCGCGTCCTCGATGGCGTCCATGAAGGCGGCCTCGTCTATGCCGCGCCGGGTCGAGGAGAACGGGGTGATGGTCAGCTCGGCGTACCGCACCTGCTGCCGGGCCAGGTCGCGCGCCACCTCGTAGGTGAGCAGCCGGACGTCCTCCGGGGTGCGGATGAGGTCCACCACGGACAGGTACACGTCGACGAAGTGCGCGAAGTCGGTGAAGGTGAAGTAGTCGACCAGGGCCTCGGGGTCGGTGGGAACCTTGGAGTCGGGGTGGCGGGCGGCCAGCTCCGAGACGATCCGGGGGGAGGCGGAGCCGACGTGGTGGACGTGCAGTTCGGCCTTCGGCAGTCCGGCGATGAAGGCGTGCAGGCCGCGGTCGGCGGTGCCGGCGGCGGGTACGGCGCTGAAGTCGGTCAAGGTTCCTCCCCGGAACGGCGCCCGTGGACCGGGGTCCGGGCGCGGGTGATCGGCTGATCGGTGACTCGGGGGCCATCGTAGGCCGCCGTCCGTGCCGGGCGTGGCCCGGCCGTACCATGACGGCAGGCCGAGGAGAGGGGACCGCCGACCATGTCCGACGAGGCGCGGCAGGCTCCGGGCGACCCCGCGGGGCCTCTCCCCGGGCGAGAGGCGGGCGGTCCCGGGCCCGCGGACCGGGCTCCGGCGGACCGGGGGCCGGGCGCCCCGGAGTCCGGCGTGACCCTGGACAAGCCGGGAACCGGACCGGATGGCTGGGCGGCCCCGGCCTCCCACGCCTACCGCCCCGGCCCGGGCGACGCCGTGGCCTCCCTTCCGGACGCGCCGCCGCCGGCCTGGGCCGGCCCCTTCGCCGCCCCGTCACCGGCCCCGGCGCCGCCCGTGGCGACGAGCCCGCTCCCGCACCCCTTCGCCCCGCCCGCCGCCACCGCCCCCCAGCCCTTGTACGCCCCCGTCCCGCCCTTGTACGCCCCCGTCCCGCCGCCGCCCATCGCCCCCGACGGCCCCGGACACCTCCCGTACGGCTGTCCGGCCGCCGGGCACGGCTACGGCTGGCCCGGCATGCAGCCGGCGCAGGACAACGGGATGGGCACGGCCGCGCTGTCGCTGGGCATCCTGGCCGCCATCTGCTTCTGCCTGTGGCCGCTGGCGATCGTGCTCGGCGTGCTGGCGGTGATCTTCGGCGGGATCGGCCGGGGCAAGGCCCGCCGCGGGGAGGCGACCAACGGCGGTCAGGCCCTGGCGGGCATCGTCTGCGGCGCCGCGGGCATCGTCCTCGGCCTGGCGATGATCGCCTTCTACGCCTCGACGACCGGCCCCTGACCCTCCCGCCCGGGGCAGCGACGGGCCTCCGCCAGGTCCTGTCGCGCACCTCGGGACTTCTGCAACAGGCCCTGTCAGGCCCCGTGCGCCAGCTTCTGTCGTGCCTCCATCAGCGCGAACCCCAGCAGATTCAGGCCCCGCCACCGCTCCGGGTCGGCCGCCGCCTCGTCGGCCGCCGTGAGGCCGATGCCCCACACCCGGTCCACGGGGCTCGCCTCCACCAGGACCCGGTCCCCGGTGTTCAGCAGGAACTCCCGCAGGCCGTCGTGGGCGGAGAACTTGTGGACGCTGCCCTCGACCACGATCCGGAACCGCTCGCGCTCCCATATCGCCTCGTCGAAGCCGCGCACCAGCCGCCCCGCCTTCTTGGCCTGTGCCGGGTGCCCCGCCGCCAGCACCCGGCGCTCCGCCTCCGCGTCCTCGAAGAGCCGCGCCTTGCCGGCCATCATCCAGTGCTCGGCCGTCGCGTACTCCGTCCCGTCCACCACGAACGGTGACGGCCACCACTGGCTCAGGCAGCTCGCGCCGACCCGTCCGTCCGGCCGCGGCCGGTGCCCCCAGAAGTGCAGGTACCTGACCCTCGCCCCGCTGCGGACCTCCCTGATCAGGGCTTCCACACCCTCGGTCTTCCCCATGCACGCGAGTCTGGCACGTACCACTGACACTCCGTCCCCCCTTTACCGCGCCAACTCGACACCTGGCCGACAGATTCCGTCGCGTAACCAAAAGGCAACAACGGAATCACTTGTTGGAGTCCCTTTGCTCTGTCAGGATCGGCACTCAAATCGAGCTGGAGCTACGCCACCCGCCTCCCGGGGCGGGGCGACGGCGGAGGAGAGCGACATGCACAACCCGGGCACCGTCACCCCGGAACGATTCCCCGCGCGGGAGCGCTTCGCCGACGGCGCGCAGTTCATCGCCGGACGCCTCACCCGGGGCACCTCCGGCCGCACCCACGCCGTGATCGACCCGGCGAGCGGCACGGACGTGTACACGTACGAGCTGGCCGGGACCGACGACGTCGACGCGGCCGTGGCCGCCGCCCGCGAGGCCTTCCCGGCCTGGGCCGCGGCCGGCCCCGGCGAGCGCTCCGACGCGCTGCACCGCTTCGCCGCCGTCATCGCCGACCGCGCGGAGGACTTCGCCCGGGCCGAGTCCCTCCAGTGCGGCAAGCCGCTCAAGCTCACCCGGGAGTTCGACGTCCCCGGGACCATCGACAACACCGCCTTCTTCGCGGGCGCCGCCCGGCACCTGACGGGTCAGGCCGCCGCCGAGTACTCCGGCGACCACACCTCCTACGTCCGCCGCGAGCCCATCGGGGTCGTCGGTTCCATCGCGCCCTGGAACTACCCGCTCCAGATGGCCGCCTGGAAGATCCTCCCGGCGATCGCCGCGGGCAACACCGTCGTGCTCAAGCCCGCCGAGCTGACCCCGCTGACCTCGCTGCTCTTCGCGCAGGCGGCGACCGACGCGGGCATCCCGGACGGGGTGATCAACATCGTCACCGGCACCGGCCGGGAGGCCGGCGAGCGCCTCGTCGGCCACCCGGACGTGGCCATGACCTCCTTCACCGGCTCGACCGCGGTCGGTAAGCGGGTCGCGGAGATCGCCACCGCCACCGTCAAGCGCCTCCACCTGGAGCTCGGCGGCAAGGCGCCCTTCGTGGTCTTCGACGACGCCGACCTGGAGGCGGCCGTCCACGGCGCCGTCGCGGGCGCGCTCATCAACACCGGGCAGGACTGCACCGCCGCCACGCGCGCGTACGTGCAGCGCCCGCTCTACGAGGCGTTCGTCGAGCAGACCGCCGCCCTCATGGACGGCGTCCGGCTCGGCGACCCCTTCGCCCCCGGCACCGACCTCGGCCCGCTCGTCTCGCACGCCCAGCGCGACCGCGTCGCCGCCTTCGTCGACCGGGCGCGCGGCTACGCGCGCGTGGTGGCCGGCGGCGAGGCGCCGCAGGGGGACCTCGCGAACGGCGCGTACTACCGGCCCACGCTCATCGCCGACGCGGCGCAGGACAGCGAGGTCGTCCAGGCGGAGATCTTCGGACCCGTACTGGTCGTACTGCCGTTCGACAGTGATGATGAGGGCATCCGGCTGGCCAACGATACCCCGTACGGTCTCGCCGCCTCGGCGTGGAGCCGGGACGTCTACCGCGCGAACCGCGCGACCCGCGAGATCAAAGCGGGGTGTGTCTGGGTCAACGACCACATTCCGATCATCAGCGAGATGCCGCACGGAGGCTTCAAGCAGTCCGGCTTCGGCAAGGACATGTCAACGTACTCGTTCGAGGAGTACACCCAGGTCAAGCACGTTATGTTCGACAACACGGCGGTGGCTCGGAAGGACTGGCACCGCACGATCTTCGGGGACCGATAGCGACGACCGGCCACTGCCCCCCCCGACCACCGGGCAGGCCCCTCTCCCTCGAAAGGGCACCACGCGTATGGAGCAGTACGAGCCCGACCGCCTGTCGCCGGCCCAAGCGGCCGCCATGCGGCGCAGCCTCCGCAACGGCCGGGCGGCCCTGACCCGCCGTTCGCTGCTGCGCGCCTCCGCGGGCGGCGCGCTCACCGTGGGCGGCCTCGCGGCGCTGAGCGCCTGCGGGATCCCCGCGGCCGGCAAGACACAGGGCGGCGTGTCGGCCGAGGACCACTCGGCGACGGAGAAGACCGTCAACTTCTCCAACTGGCCCGAGTACATCGACGTCGACGACAGCGGGAAGCACCACCCGACGCTGGAGGCGTTCACCGAGCGGACCGGCATCAAGGTCAAATACACCGAGGACATCAACGACAACAACGAGTTCTTCGGCAAGATCAAACCGCAGCTCGCCGCCGGCCAGGACACCGGCCGGGACCTGATCGTCCTCACCGACTGGCTGGCCGCGCGGGTGATCCGCCTCGGCTGGGCCCAGAAACTCGACCAGTCGAACCTGCCGCACGCCTTCGCCAACCTCTCCGGGCAGTTCCGCAGCCCCGACTGGGACCCGGGGCGCGCCTACTCCTACCCCTGGCAGGGCATCTCCACGGTCATCGCGTTCAACAGGAAGGCCCTCGACGGGGTGGAGGTGAAGTCGGTCTCCGACCTGCTCGACAACCCCAAGCTCAGGGGGCGGGTCGGCTTCCTGTCGGAGATGCGGGACAGCATCGGCATGACCATGCTCGACATGGGCATCGACCCGGCGAAGTTCGGCGCCGACGACTACGACAAGGTGATCGCCCGGCTGCAGAAGGCCGTCGACAAGGGCCAGATCCGCCGCTTCACCGGCAACGACTACACCTCCGACCTCACCAAGGGCGACCTGGCGGCCTGCGTCGCCTGGGGCGGGGACATCGTCCAGCTGAAGGCGGACAGCCCCGACGTCGACTACGTCATCCCGGACAGCGGTTACATGACGTCGACCGACAACATGCTGATCCCCAACAAGGCACGCCACAAGACGAACGCCGAGCGGCTCATCGACTTCTACTACGAGCCGGAGCAGGCGGCGGCGCTGGCCGCCTACGTCAACTACGTCTCCCCGGTCGACGGCGTGAAGCCCTACCTCACGAAGATCGACAAGTCGGCTGCGGACAACCCGCTGATCCTCCCCGACAAGGCCATGGCCGCCAGGTCGCACGCCTTCCGCGCGCTCAGCGAGAAGGAAGACGCGGCGTACGAAGAGAAGTTCGCGAAGCTCACAGGGGCGTGACGATGATGACGACTGACAGCAGCGGCGACGTCCGCCTCTCCGGAATAGGCAAGACCTACGGCTCCTTCACCGCCGTCCACCCGCTGGACCTGACCGTCCCGCAGGGCTCCTTCTTCGCCCTGCTCGGCGCCTCCGGCTGCGGCAAGACCACCACCCTGCGCATGATCGCCGGTCTGGAGGAACCGTCCTCGGGCACCGTGCACCTCGGCGACCAGGACGTGACCCAGCTGCCGCCGTACAAACGGCCGGTGAACACCGTCTTCCAGTCCTACGCCCTCTTCCCGCACCTCGACATCTTCGAGAACGTCGCCTTCGGTCTGCGCCGGCGCGGCATCAAAAGCGTGAAGAAGCAGGTCGAGGAGATGCTGGACCTCGTCCAGCTGGGCGAGCAGGCGCGCAAGAAGCCGCACCAGCTCTCCGGCGGCCAGCAGCAGCGGGTCGCCGTGGCCCGCGCGCTCATCAACCACCCCAAGGTGCTCCTCCTCGACGAGCCCCTCGGCGCCCTCGACCTCAAGCTGCGCCGCCAGATGCAGCTGGAGCTCAAGCGGATCCAGACCGAGGTCGGCATCACCTTCGTCCACGTCACGCACGACCAGGAGGAGGCCATGACGATGGCCGACACCGTCGCCGTGATGAACGCCGGCCGCGTGGAGCAGCTCGGCTCGCCCGCCGACCTGTACGAGAACCCGCAGACCACCTTCGTCGCGAACTTCCTCGGCACCTCCAACCTGATCGAGGCCGAGGTCGACACCGGCGACGGCGAGGACATCGTCCTCAGGGCCGGCGGCGGCAAGCTCGTGCTGCCCCGGGCGCGGTGTTCCGCCCCGGCGACGGCCGGCGGCAAGGTGCTGGTCGGCGTCCGCCCGGAGAAGATCTCGCTCACCCACGCCGACGACGCGGGGGAGATCCCGGCGGGCCGCAACCGCATCACCGGCAAGATCGCCGACGCCAGCTTCATCGGTGTCTCCACGCAGTACGTGATCGACACCCCGGTCTGCGACGAGTTCGCGGTGTACGTGCAGAACGTCGACCGGGACGGCCGGCTGGTCCCCGGCGCCGACGTGGTCCTGCACTGGAGCCCGGCGCACACCTTCGGTCTGGACGCGGCTCAGTCCCCGCTTGCCGGGACAGTGGGCTCCGCGGGCACCGAGGAAGAGGTCGCCGCCTGATGTCGACGCTCACCGAGGCGCCCCCGCCTCTCGCCCCCGCCGCGCCCGAGACGAGGCCCCCGCGCCGACGCGGCCGGTTCACGCCGTACTGGCTGCTGCTGCCCGGCATCCTCTGGCTGATCGTCTTCTTCGCCCTGCCGATGATCTACCAGGCCTCCACCTCCGTGCAGACGGGATCCCTGGAGAACGGTTACAAGGTCACCTGGCACTTCGCGACCTACTGGGACGCGCTGGCCGAGTACTGGCCGCAGTTCCTGCGCTCGGTCCTCTACGCCGCCGCCGCGACCGTGCTGTGCCTGCTGCTCGGCTACCCGCTGGCCTACCTGATCGCCTTCCGCGCGGGCCGCTGGCGGAACCTGATCATGATCCTGGTGATCGCGCCGTTCTTCACCAGCTTCCTGATCCGCACCCTCGCCTGGAAGACGATCCTCGCGGACAGCGGCCCGGTCGTCGGCGCCCTCAACACGCTGCACGTCCTGGACCTCACCGACTGGCTCGGCTGGACGGCGGGCGACCGCGTCCTGGCCACGCCGCTGGCGGTGGTGTGCGGCCTGACGTACAACTTCCTGCCCTTCATGATCCTGCCGCTGTACACCTCGCTCGAGCGGATCGACGGGCGGCTGCACGAGGCGGCCGGCGACCTGTACGCCAAGCCCTGGACCACCTTCCGCAAGGTCACCTTCCCGCTGTCGATGCCGGGCGTGGTCTCCGGCACGCTGCTGACCTTCATCCCGGCGGCCGGCGACTACGTCAACGCCGAACTCCTCGGCTCCACCGACACCCGCATGATCGGCAACGTCATCCAGACGCAGTTCCTGCGGATCCTGGACTACCCGACGGCCGCCGCGCTCTCCTTCATCCTCATGGCCGCGATCCTGCTCATGGTCACGATCTACATCCGCCGCTCCGGGACGGAGGATCTGGTCTAAATGCCACTCGTCACCTGGCTCAAGCGCCATCTGGTCGTCATCGCGGGACTCCTGACCCTCGCCTATCTCCTGCTGCCGAACGTCGTCGTCACGGTGTTCTCCTTCAACAAGCCGAAGGGCCGCTTCAACTACGCATGGCAGCAGTTCTCCACCGACGCCTGGAAGGACCCGTGCGGGGTCGCCGACCTGTGCGGCTCGCTCTCCATCAGCCTGCAGATCGCCGTGTGGGCGACGGTCGGTGCCACGCTGCTCGGCACGATGATCGCCTTCGCGCTGGTCCGCTACCGCTTCCGCGCGCGGTCGGCGGTGAACTCGCTGATCTTCCTGCCGATGGCCATGCCCGAGGTCGTCATGGCGGCCTCGCTGCTCACCCTGTTCCTCAACATGGGCGCGCAGCTGGGGTTCTGGACGATCCTGATCGCGCACATCATGTTCTGCCTCAGCTTCGTCGTCGTCGCGGTCAAGGCGCGCGTGATGTCCATGGACCCGCGTCTGGAGGAGGCCGCCCGGGACCTCTACGCCGGACCGGCGCAGACGTTCCTGCGGGTCACCCTGCCCATCGCGGCCCCCGGGATCGCCGCGGGCGCGCTGCTGTCCTTCGCGCTCTCCTTCGACGACTTCATCATCACCAACTTCAACGCGGGCTCCACCGTCACCTTCCCCATGTTCGTGTGGGGGTCGGCGCAGCGCGGAACGCCCGTCCAGATCAACGTCATCGGCACGGCCATGTTCCTGATCGCGGTGCTGTTCGTCCTGGCCTCGATGGTCATCACCAACCGCCGCACCAAGCAGAAGGCATAGCCGGGAACGACCGGAACGACCCTGTGGGGAGTTGAGATCATGGCCCCGAGCGCCATGACCCGTTGGACCACGTCTCTTTCCGAAGCACAGCCGGTCCCGTACTGGCTCGAAGACCCCGGCAAGCCCCACCCCGAGCCCGCTCTCACCGGCACCGAGACCTGCGACCTGCTGGTCGTCGGCGGCGGCTACAGCGGACTGTGGACCGCGCTCCTCGCCAAGGAGCGCGATCCGCAGCGGGACGTGGTGCTGCTGGAGGGCCGTGAGGCGGGCTGGGCCGCCTCGGGCCGCAACGGCGGCTTCTGCGCCGCCTCCCTCACCCATGGACTGTCCAACGGCCTCACCCGCTGGCCGGACGAGATCCACACGCTCCAGAAGCTGGGCGAGCGCAACCTCGACGAGATCGAGGCGGCGATCGCCCGGCACGGGATCGACTGCGACTTCGAACGCACCGGCGAGATCGACGTCGCCACGGAGACCTACCAGGCCTGGGAACTGCGCGACCGGTACCAGGAACTCCAGGACAAGGGCCTCGCCGACGGCATCGAGTTCCTCGACGCCGACGCCGTGCGCGAGCAGGTGAACTCGCCCACCTTCGAGGCCGGCCTCTTCGACCGCCGGGGCGTGGCCATGCTGCACCCGGCCAAGCTCGCCTGGGGCCTCAAGCGGGCCTGCCTGCGGCTGGGCGTGCGGATCTACGAGCACACGCCCGCCCTGTCGCTCGAGCCGTACGGCCCCGGCATGACCGTGGGCACCCCCTACGGCACGGTCCGCGCCCGCCGGGTGGCGCTCGGCACGAACATCTTCCCCAGCCTGCTGCGGCGCGTGCGCTCCTACACGGTCCCCGTCTACGACTACGCGCTGATGACGGAGCCCCTGTCAGCCGACCGGCTGGCGTCGATCGGCTGGAAGAACCGACAGGGCCTCGGCGACTCGGCCAACCAGTTCCACTACTTCCGGCTGTCCGCCGACAACCGGATCCTGTGGGGCGGCTACGACGCCGTCTACCCCTACGGCGGGCGGGTCCGCGCCGAGTACGACGACCGCCCGGAGACCTACGCCAAGCTCGCCGGGCACTTCTTCACCTGCTTCCCGCAGCTGGAGGGCGTCCGCTTCACGCACGCGTGGGGCGGCGCGATCGACACCTGCTCGCGCTTCTCGGCGTTCTTCGGCACCGCCCACCAGGGGAAGGTGGCGTACGCGGCGGGCTACACGGGCCTCGGCGTCGGCGCCACCCGCTTCGGCGCCGACGTGATGCTGGACCTGCTGGCCGGGGAACGCACCGAGCGGACGGAGCTGCGGATGGTCCGCAAGAAGCCCCTGCCGTTCCCGCCCGAGCCCTTCGCCTGGACCGGTATCGCCCTCACCAAGTGGTCCCTCGCCCGCGCGGACGCCCACGGCGGCCGGCGCAACCTGTGGCTGAAGACGATGGACCGGCTGGGACTGGGCTTCGACAGCTGACCGCCGGGCGCCCGACGGGCGGGTGCGCTCGGTTCCCTCCGACGGAGTACGCCGCACGCGGTACCGCGGCCTGCCGCCGGCAGTGAGACCGCCACCCGCCGGAGGCGACGGGGCCAGTGCTGTGGCCGGAAAGGTTCACCGGCTCGCGACGCCCGGCACGGCTCCCCCACGCTCGGCTTCGCTCGCGCGGGAGGGGCCCCCACCGCCGCGTTGTCGCATCACCCGAGTACGTCCAGTACGCGGGCGATGCTCCGCCTTGCGAGGCACCGCACCGGACGCCGCGAGCTTCCCGGCAAACCTTTCCGGCCACAGCACTAGGCAGGCACGTTCAGTGACTCCACCACGCGTACCAGCGGTGCCAGTTCGGGACTCCTGGCCGCCTCGTCGAGTGCTTCGCGCAGGGCGGCGTCATTGGTGGGCCGTGCCGCGTGGAGCAGTTCGAGCCCGGCCTCGGTGACGTTCGTGTAGATGCCCCGGCGGTCGGTGGGGCACAGGTAGCGCTCGAGCAGTCCGCGGTCCTCGAGCCGGGTGACCAGCCGGGTGGTGGCGCTCTGGCTGAGGACGACCGCGTCCGCGACCTGCTTCATCTGCAGGTGCCCTCCTTCGCCGTCGTGCTGGCGGCTGAGCACGTCCAGCAGGGAGTACTCGCGCACGCTCAGGCCGTGTCCGCTCTGCAGGGCGCGCTCGATGTGCGCCTCGATCCTCCCGTGCAGCAGGGAGAGGGCGCACCAGCCCTGTGCGAGCGCGGTGAGCGCGGGGTCCGTCGCTGTCATGTGGCGTTCTCCTCCGTCCCGGAGCGGCTGCACTCCAAGGATAGGGCAGCACCGCAATAGCCTGCGGTTGCATTTAACCCGCGTCTGCAACTATTGTGGACGCACGCAAAGCGCACATGCAATCGTCTGGGAAGGGTGTACCCCCACATGCCTCTCGCGCTTCTGGCCCTCGCGATCGGGGCCTTCGGCATCGGAACGACCGAGTTCGTGATCATGGGCCTGCTGCCCGAAGTCGCGGGCGACTTCGGGGTGTCCATCCCCACCGCGGGCCTGCTGGTCACCGGCTACGCGCTCGGTGTGGTGCTCGGGGCTCCCCTGATGACCGTGCTCGGCACCAAGGTTTCCCGCAAACGGATGCTGATGCTGCTGATGGGTCTGTTCATCGCCGGGAACCTGCTGTCCGCCGTCGCCCCCGTCTTCGCGGTCATGCTGATCGGGCGTGTGGTCGCCTCCCTCGCGCACGGCGCCTTCTTCGGCATCGGCTCGGTCGTCGCGGCCGACCTGGTGGCACCGGACAGGAAGGCGGGCGCCATCGCGATGATGTTCACCGGCCTGACCGTCGCCAACGTCATCGGTGTCCCCCTGGGCACACTCGTCGGACAGCACGTCGGCTGGCGCGTCACCTTCGGCATCGTCGCGGCCCTCGGCGTGGTCGGGCTGGCCGGCATCGCCAAGCTGGTTCCCGAGATGCCCAGGCCCCAGGGCGTGCACCTGCGCCACGAACTGGCTGCCTTCAGGAACGCCCAGGTTCTGCTGGCCATGGCGATGACCGTCCTCGGCTTCGGCGGTGTCTTCGCGGCCATCACCTACATCGCGCCGATGATGACCCACGTCGCCGGATTCGCCGACGGATCCGTCACCTGGCTCCTGGTGCTGTTCGGCCTCGGCATGGTCGGCGGCAATCTGATCGGCGGCAAGTTCGCCGACCGCGCGCTGATGCCCATGCTGTACGCCTCGCTGGGCGCCCTGGCCGTCGTACTCGCGCTGTTCACGCTCACCGCGCACAACAAGATCGCTGCGGCGGTGACGATCTCCCTGATCGGCGCGCTGGGCTTCGCGACCGTGCCGCCCCTGCAGAAGCGTGTCCTCGACCAGGCGCACGGCGCCCCGACCCTGGCGTCGGCCGTGAACATCGGCGCCTTCAACCTCGGCAACGCGCTCTCCGCCTGGCTCGGCGGCCTGGTGATCGGCGCAGGTCTCGGTTACACCGCTCCCAACTGGGTCGGTGCCGTCCTCGCGGCGGCGGCCCTGGTGCTGGCCCTGCTCTCCGCGGCCCTCGAACGCCGCGACACAGCCCGCAGCACCCTGGTGGCCTCCGGTACGCCCGCCGAGCAGCGCGCAGCCGTCCGTCACTGAACCACCGCACCCCCGAGCACGATGTCCGCAACAGCACCAGGAGAAGCACCCCGCATGAGCACCATCACCGTCGCCCCGCTCACCACGCGGGACGCCGAGGCCCTCGTGCACACGGCCCGGGAGGCGGCCGAGGCCGCAGGAGCCACCGTGAGCGTCACCGTCCTGGACGCAGGCGGCCACCTGCTGGCCTTCCGCCGGGACGACCGGGCCGTACTGATCTCGGGCGAGACCAGCACCCGCAAGGCCTACACGGCGCTCCAGCTGAACGCCCCCACCGCCGACCTCGTGGACGCCGTCCAGCCGGGCGTCCCCTTCCACACCCTGCCCACCGCCCTGGACCGCCCGTTGCTGTTCGTCGCGGGCGGCATCCCGGTCCACCGCGACGGCCGGCTGATCGGCGCGATCGGCGTCGGCGGCGGCACGCCGGAGCAGGACCACGGCTTCGCCCGCACCGCAGCGGAGACGCTCGGCTGATCACTCACGACCGCCGTGAACGCCGGCCCCGCGATTCCGTGGTGGCCGGCGTTCCGTGTGCGGGGCGTCTCAGCCCGCTGCCACCGTCAGGGGAGCGAACCGCCGGGTCCAGTCCCCGGGCAGGTCGGTGACGCCGTAGGTCATGACGGAGTTGAAGGCGACGGACTCCATCCCGCGCTCTTTCACCCACGCCAGCAGTCCTTCGTGCCGTACGTCGATGTCGGTGCGCAGCGGGCGGTCCGTGTGGGCGGCGAGCGAGGCGACAAGGGCCTGCGCCGTCTCGGTGTCCCGGGCGATCAGCGGTCCGACCACCTGGGTCTCCATATTGGGCCAGGCACCCGCGTACCCGATGATCCGGCCGTTCTCCTCGGCGACGCGCAACTGGTCGGCGAAGGCGGGAAGCCGTGTGACGATGTGGGTGCGGTCGGCCCCGAACACCTCCTCGTCGAGCCGGAGGATCGAGGTGAGGTCCTCGGCGGCGGCCGCGCGCGTCGGGACGCCGTGCTCCGGCCCGCCCGGGGTGAAGTTCCCCATGACCATTTCCGCCCGGCCGGTGACCTTGAAGCCCAGTTCCTCGTAGAGCGGGCGGCCGTACGGCGTCGCGTGCAGGGTCAGGGGCGTGGTCCCCATCGCGGAGACGACGTGGCGCATCAGGCGGCGCCCGACGCCCCGGCGGGCATGCCGCCCGGCGACCAGGACCATGCCGAGGGCACCGAGAGCCGGGCGGTCCGGTGGGCCGTACTGCGTGACGACGCACGCGGCGACCAGTCCACCGTCGGGATCGTCGATGCCGTACCCCCGTCCGGCGACGAGGAGGAAACCCCACTTGTGTTCCTCTCGTGGCCACCCCCGGTCTTCGGACAAGTCCGCGCAGGCGGTGAGATCGCGCAGCGTCAGACGGCGAATGGGCAGAGCGTCGAGGGATGGAATCGGCACGCAGGCCAGGCTGTCCGACCAGTGCCCTGCGCGTCCACCTGTTTCGAGGTATACGCAGGTGCTTTTGGCCATGTCGCAGCCGTCCGCACAGCGCATGGACCGGCAAGGGGCGTTTCACGTGAAACGTCGGCGAACGATGAGTGTCCGGCAGGCCGGGATCTGTGCGATACCTACCAATTCATGGGCGCCGCCCGGTAATTGTGCAATCAGCTGGTTCGAGTCCGGTCCGACTCTCAAGGGGAGCGAGGAGGTGCTTGTGCGGCGGGCGGCGGCCGGTAGGGTCGACTCCGGTTCACGTCCGGAACGGAGCACATCCGTCCCGTGCGTGCCGAGAGCAGGGCGTTGCGGCCCAATGAGCCGGAAAGATCGAAGGCCCGCATTTACGGGTATGCGGGCAGAGGAATCCACTCAAGGGGGACGCCGCACACGACCGCGGGGGGAAAGCAGGCACGTTCGGATTCCGGAAGTGCGCAGACCGACCGAAAGATGTTCGAGGCGAGGCACACCATGGACGCTCCGGCCACCACGTCGGCGGACAACGACACGTCCGGCGGGAGCGGCTGGTTCACGCCGCACACGGCGCCGACCGAGCCACCGGGCGGTGGTCGGGAGACGCCCCAGAGGCGCCACGAAGGCCTCCCTCCGGCCATCGGCGGAGCTTCGGAGGCCCAGGGCGCCTCCCCGGACGCCCTCCGCATCCGCCGCACCCTGGCCGAGGTCACCCCGACGGCCGATGAGGTCACCTCGTACTTCTACGCCCTGCTCTTCGTGCGCCACCCGGAACTGCGGTCGCTGTTCCCGCCCGCGATGGACGTCCAGCGGGACCGGCTGCTGAAGGCGCTGCTGAAGGCGGCCGAGTACATCGACAACACCCCGGTTCTCGTCGACTTCCTGCAGAACCTCGGCCGCGGTCACCGCAAGTACGGCACCCGGCCCGAGCACTATCCGGCCCTCGGTGAGTGCCTGATCGGCGCGCTGAGCAGGTACACCTCGGCCGTCTGGGACGCGGAGACGGAGGCGGCCTGGGTGCGGACGTACACGAGGATGTCGCAGATCATGATCGACGCGGCGGCCGCGGACGAGCTGCGCCTGCCGGCCTGGTGGTACGCCGAGGTCGTCGCGCACGATCTCAGGACGCCGGACGTCGCGGTCCTCACGCTCCGCCCGGACCAGCCCTATCCCTTCCTCGCCGGGCAGTACACGAGCGTGGAGACACCCTGGTGGCCGCGCGTCTGGCGGCACTATTCCTTCGCCTCCGCCCCACGCAGCGACGGACTGCTGACCTTCCATGTGAAGGCCGTTCCCGCGGGCTGGGTCTCCAACGCGCTGGTGCACCGGGCCCGCCCCGGGGACGTCGTCCGGCTCGGTCCGCCCACCGGGTCGATGACCGTCGACCACACCACCGGCAGTGGTCTGCTCTGTCTCGGCGGAGGCACCGGCATAGCCCCCATCAAGGCGCTGGTCGAGGAAGTCGCCGAGCACGGCGAGCGCCGCCCCGTCGAGGTGTTCTACGGCGCCCGCACCGACCACGACCTGTACGACATCGACACCATGATGCGGATGCAGCGCAGCCATCCCTGGCTCTCCGTCCGCGCGATCGTCGACCAGCGGGCCCACCTCCAGCTCCCCGACGCCGTACGCGAGTACGGCCCGTGGACCGCGTACGACGCTTATCTCTCCGGGCCGCCCGGGATGATCCGCAGTGGCGTCGCCGCTCTCAGGGACGCCGGTATCCCGTCGGAGCGGATACGCCATGACTCGGTCGAGGAACTTCTGGTCGTCTGGAACTGATCCTCAGCCCAGATCCGGGGCGTGCATGGCCCTCACACCCTCGATGTTGCCGTCCAGGTAGTGCCGCAAGGACAGCGGGACGAGGTGGACGGAGGCGATGCCGACCCGTGTGAAGGGCACACGGACGATCTCGTACTCACCGGCGGGCTCTTCCATTTCCGGGCCGTGGCGCAGCGCGGGGTCCATGGACTCCAGCCGGCAGACGAAGAAGTGCTGCACCTTCACGCCGGTCGCGCTGCTGTTCTCGCCGATGTGCTCCACGGTGTCAACGAAGCAGGGCACCACATCGGTGATCTTGGCACCGAGTTCCTCATGCACCTCACGGTGCAGGGCGTCGACGACGGTCGTGTCGCTGGGTTCGACCCCGCCACCGGGAGTCACCCAGTAGGGATCGACACCAGGCTTGGTGCGCTTGATCAGGATCAGGTCGTCACCGTCGAGGAGGACGGCACGGGCGGTGCGCTTGACCACGGGTCGGACGGTCATGGGAGAAATGTCGCCCGGTTGGTTCCACGTGAAACATCGCATATTGCCACCGGTCGAGCGCATGGCGTGACCCCCGTGCGTCCCCAGCTCAGGTCCAGTCGGCGGCCGCGCGCTGAAGCCACTCGTGCGCCCGCGCGACATGGGGCATCGCGAGCGTGCCGGTGCGCACCACCAGGAAGTACGTCCTCAGCGGGGGCACGGCCGGCTCGTGCAGCGCGACCACGTCACCGTGCTGAAGGGCGGCGGTGCACAGATAGCGGGGCAGTACCGCCAGGCCGGCCCCGGCGGTCGCACAGGCAAGGACGGCCCGCAGATCGGGAACGATGACGGTGCCCGACGTGGAGGGGCGGGAATCGAAGACGGAGGCCCAGTATCGGGAGACGAAGGGCAGCGACTCGTGGACCTCGACCACCGGCAGGTTCTCCAGGGCGGGCGCGCCCTTGCGGCGCGGCTTCCCGGGGCCGATCCGCTCGGCCCAGCAAGGCGCGGCGACCAGGACGTGCTCCTCGTCGCACAGCGGAGTCGCCGTGAGCAGGGCGCCGCGCGGGCGGGCCGTGCTGACGACCAGATCATGATGTCCGGCGGCGAGCCCTTCCAGGATCTCCTCCGCGTTCCCGAAGGAGGCGCGCAGTGCCAGGCCCTGCCCGTCGTTCCCGGCGAGTTCGGTGAGGGCGGGGAGCGCGCGTTCCGCGGTGAACTCGGGCGGCCCGGCGAGGTGCAGTGTGCGCGACGAGAACTCCTCCTCGAGTCCGGTCTCGGCTATCTCCACGAGCGCGTCCAGATGCGGTGCCGCCTTGTGTGCGAGTTCGTCGCCGATGGTCGTGGGGGTCACCCCGCGCGCCTGCCGCAGGAACAGCGGGCGGCCCAGCTGTCTTTCCAGGGTACGGATCTGGGAGGTGACGGCCGGCTGGGAGAGACCGAGAAGCGCGGCGGCGCGGGTGAAGGAGCCGGCCCGGTGCACGGTCACGAAGGTCCGCAGCAAGGCCAGATCCATGGAACAGCCCCTCCCCTTTTCCCGGCCCTTCTCCCGTCCCCCGGACGGGGTCCAACTATAAGTAAGTCGATAGGTCTCTGTCGCTAGCGTGATTGGACACTGACGGAGAGTCAACTAGCCTGGTTCGCACGGTTCTTCGCGCGCGGAACCGGGACGGTCCGAGCCACGAGGGGGGAGGTTCGGACCGTCCGTCCCGCACGGCCGGACTCCATCGGGTACACGTCCCGCTGTCAGTCCGCCGACTCCTCCAGCGCCCGGAGCACATCCGCCACCAGGTCCTCCGGGTCCTCGGCGCCGACCGACAGCCGGATGAATCCCTCCGGCACCGCGTCTCCGCCCCAGCGGCCGCGCCGTTCGGCGGTGGAGCGGATCCCGCCGAAGCTGGTCGCCTCGTCCACGAGCCGGAGGGCGGCGAGGAAACGGTCGGCACGCGCGCGCGTGGGCAGCGTGAAGGAGACGACACACCCGTAGCGGCGCATCTGCCGCGCGGCGACCTGGTGCGCGGGGTCGTCCGGCAGCCCCGGATACCGCAGCCCGGTCACCTCGGGCCGTTCCCGCAGGGCCTCGGCGAGGGTCAGGGCGGTGGCGGTCTGCCGGTCCACCCGCAGCTGGAGCGTGGCCAGGGAGCGGTGGGCGAGCCAGGCCTCCATCGGCCCGGCGATCGCTCCGCCGATCTTGCGCCAGCGGCGCACCGCGGCCATGGCCTCGCCGCTGCGGCCGGTGACGTATCCGAGCAGGATGTCCCCGTGCCCGGTCAGCTGCTTGGTACCACTGGCCACGGAGAAGTCGGCGCCCAGTTCCAGCGGCCGCTGCCCGAGCGGCGTCGCGAGCGTGTTGTCGACGGCGACCAGGGCACCCTGCGCGTGAGCCGCGTCCACGAGCCGCCGGATGTCGCAGACGTCCAGCCCGGGATTGGCCGGCGACTCGATCCACAGCAGCCTCGCCCCGTCGAGGACCTCCAGCTGGGCGTCGCCGCCGGTGGGCGCGGTGCGCACCTCGATGCCGTACGCCTCCAGCCGGTCGCGCACCAGCGGCAGCGCCTGGTAGCCGTCGCTGGGCAGCACGACGGCGTCCCCCGTGCGCAGCTGGGAGAACAGTACGGAGGAGGTGGCGGCCATGCCGGACGGGAAGACCAGCGTCTCCACTCCGTCCCGTCCGGGGGCCTCCAGCTCGCCGATGGCGCGCTCCAGCAGGGTCCAGGTGGGGTTCTCGTCGCGGCCGTAGGTGTACGCACCCGTGGGATCGCCCGGCAGGTGGAAGTGGGCGGCGAACACGGGCCCGGGCAGGGCCGGCTCGTGCTTGACCGGCTCCGGCAGCCCGGCCCGCACCGCGCGCGTGCCCTCACCGGAGCCGGAGCGGCCGTACGCGGCGCCGCCGGGGCCCCCTGCCGCGCCCGGGCCGGTGCCGCCCGCAGTCGATTCGCTCATGCCGCCCGTCCTTCCACCTCGTGCCGTACCGCGGAGAGCAGACCGGTGCTCGCCTCCTCCACCATCTCAAGACACTCCTCGAAGCCGTCCAGGCCCCCGTAGTACGGGTCCGGTACGTCGAGGTCGTCGTCCGCGTCCGCGGCTGGTGCGTGCGAAGCACCCGTCGCGGGGCGGTGACCGGATGACGGACGGGCGTAGGAGCGCAGCAGCCGCACCTTCCGTGCGTCGTCCTCGGTGGGCGCCAGGCGGCGCAGTGCCTTGAGGTGGCCGGTGTCGAGGGCGATCACCAGGTCGAGGCGGGCGAACCAGGACGCCTGGAACCGGCGGGCGGTGTGGTCGCTGTCGTAACCGTGGCCCTCCAGGACGGAGACGGCGCGCGGGTCGGCGCCCTCGCCCTCGTGCCAGCCACCGGTTCCGGCGCTGTCGACCTCGATGAGGTCCTCCAGTCCGGCCTCCGCCACGCGCGCGCGGAAGACGGACTCGGCCATCGGGGACCGGCAGATGTTGCCGGTGCAGACGAAGCAGACGCGGTAGGTCATGGCGGGTTCAGTCCTCATCGGGCAGGACGACGTGCAGTGCCCAGGAGACGATCGAGATGATCAGGCCGCCGAGCACGGCGGTCCAGAAGCCCTCCACGTGGAAACTCAGGTCGAGCTTGTCACACACCCATGAGGTCAGCAGCAGCATGAGCGCGTTGAGGACCAGGGTGAACAGACCGAGCGTGAGGATGAACAGCGGGAAGGTCAGCACCTTGAGGATCGGCTTGACCAGCCAGTTCACCAGGCCGAAGACCAGGGCGACGGCGATCAGCGTGCCGGCCTTCTTGGCGGTGTTGTCACCGGTCAGAGTGATCTTGTCGAGCAGCCATACGGCGACCGCCAGGGCACCCGCGTTGGCGATCGTCTTGACTATGAAATTCTTCATGTGTCTGATCGTGGCAGACCTGACGGGCTGCGAGCAGTAGGGCGAGGGCGACAAGAGAATGAAGGCATTCCGGCTGGACGAACTGGAGGCGGAGCGCGCCGCAAACGAGGGTGCGTACCTCCAGTTCCTGCGCGAACGGAACATGTCGGTCGGTCTGTACGCCCTCGACGCGGGCGAGCACGACCCGCAGAAGCCGCACAACCAGGACGAGGTGTACGTCGTCGTCAGCGGCCGTGCCTCCCTCACGGTCGGCCTGGAGACCACCCAGGTGGCGCGGGGCAGCGTGGTGTACGTCCCGGCCGGGGTCGCCCACAAGTTCCACCACATCAGCGAGGACCTCAGGGTCCTGGTGGTGTTCTCTCCGCCCGAGGCGTGAAGCCGAACCCGGTGATTCCCTAGGGGAACGGTCAGGGGAGGACAAGGGATGCGCGCCCCCCGCCGGACCCGCTCGTGGACCTAGCATCGAGAGCAGGACATCCGGAGCACGACTTCGAGAGCATTCGAGAGCAAGGGACAAGGGCAATGCGAGAGATCTTCGCTGGTCTGCCGTGGTGGGTGAAGTGGGTCGCGGTGCCGGTCATCGCCCTGGTCGTGTTCGGCAGCCTGATAGCCACCCTCGTGGGGTTCGTGATCGGCCTGCTCTTCAAGGCGCTGGTCTTCGTGGCCCTGGTCGGCGGACTCATCTACGTCGTGCGGAAGTTCATGGCGGGCTCCTCGTCGCGCAGCGGGTGGTGAGCCGTCGCGGGAGCCGGTGACGGTAACAGCGGTCACCGGTTCCCTCGGGCGGGGGAAGTTTCCGGGCGAGCGGTCCGCGGGCGGTGGCGGGCGGTTAGAGTCCGGAGTTCGCCACGGGGCCCAGCCCCGGGGACGGCACGCACCCCACCCGTGTTCCTCCTGCACGGGCTGCCCCCTCGCGCTTCGGGAGTGACCTTTTGGCCACGGTCGACACCGCACCCGCGGAACCGCCCGCACCCCCCACCCAGCCCCAGCCAGATCCCGCCGCGCCTCCGGCCGGACGGCCGCACGCCGTGGCGATCCCCGAACAGCGGCAGTCCGCGACCCTGATCGGATCCGTGCAGCGCGCGATGCGCCTGCTGGAGACCGTCGCCGGTCACGAGCACGGAGCCCCCGCCAAGCAACTGGCCCGCGAGACCGGCCTCGCCCTCCCCACCGCGTACCACCTGCTGCGCACGCTGGTACACGAGGGCTATCTGCGCAGGGAGAAGGGCCTGTTCTTCCTCGGTGAGGCGGCCGAACGGCTGGGCAGCAGCGGAGCGAAGCAGAAACGTCGCAGCACGCTGGCCGGCGCGCTCGCGCACTGCCGGGACTCCCTCGGCGTACCGGTCTACTACGCCATGTACCGCGAGGGCGAGATCGAGGTCATGTGCGTCTCCGACAGTCCGGGCAACCCGGCGGTCGAGGAGTGGGCCGACTTCCGTGAGACCGGGCACGCACACGCCATCGGCCAGTGCCTGCTGTCCCAGTTGGACGAGGAGGAGCGCCGCGACCACCTCGACCGTTATCCCGTGCGGTCCCTCACGCCGTACACCGTGCGCGACGACGGCGCCCTGCTGCGGCGCCTCGAGCGGATCCGGCGGATGGAGCCGGTGACGGAGCGGCAGGAGTACGCGCTCGGCACCGTCTGCGCCGCGATCCCGATCACCGTCGGCACCACGGCTGCCACGATCGCCATCTCACTGCCGTCCCACCAGGCCGACCGGCTGCTGCCCGCGGTCCGGCAGCTTCAGGCAGAGGCCGGACGGCATCTGGGCTCGATCGCGATCTCTATCAGTATCTGAAAACTCACTCCTTGTGATCTCTCGTGTACGTTGAGCAAGATTTCCCCAGGATCAAAGGGATCATTACCGGCCAGTCGATGTCCTATGACGGGATGGGCGATGCGCGAGTCCGTACAGGCAGAAGTCATGATGAGCTTTCTCGTGTCGGAGGAGCTCTCCTTCCGCATCCCCGTGGAACTGCGGTACGAGACATGTGATCCCTATGCCGTGCGGCTGACTTTCCACCTGCCCGGAGACGCCCCGGTGACCTGGGCCTTCGGACGCGAGCTGCTCATCGACGGGGTGGGCCGACCGTGCGGCGACGGCGATGTGCGCATCGCGCCCGCCGGGCCCGAGGCGCTGGGCGAGGTGCTGATCCGGCTTCAGGTGGGAACCGACCAGGCCCTGTTCCGCTCGTCGACGCCGCCGCTGGTGGCCTTCCTCGACCGTACGGACAAGCTGGTGCCGTTGGGGCAGGAGGGGGCACTGGCCGACTTCGACGCCCACCTCGACGAGGCCCTGGACCGCATCCTGGCCGAGGAACAGAGCGCCGGCTGACGCGTCACGGCACAGGCGCCGCAAGCTCCGCCTCACCACGGGGTGTTGCAGTAACGCTTCTCCGGGGGCCGTCGGCCCCTGACGGAGCCTCACCGCTTCCGGCGCCTGCCCCGGCCGCCACGTGACGGAGCCGACGGGGCCACGGTGGCCGCGGCCGGCTCCTCTGCCGGACGATCGGCCGCCACCACCAGAGCCGCGAGGGCGGTGGTGACCGGTACGGAGGCCACCAGACCGATCGAGCCCACCAGTGTGCGTACGATCTCCTCCGCCACCAGCTCGCTGTTGGCGACCGTGCCCACGCCGCTCCGGGCGATGGAGAACAGCAGCAGCAGCGGCAGCGCGGCGCCCGCGTAGGCCAGCACGAGTGTGTTGACCACGGAGGCGATGTGGTCGCGGCCGATGCGGATGCCCGCACGGTACAGCCCTCGCCGGCTCATCGACGGATTGGCCTCGTGCAGCTCCCACACGGCCGAGGTCTGCGTCACCGTCACGTCGTCCAGGACACCGAGCGAACCGATGATGACACCGGCGAGCAGCAGACCGCTCATGTCGATCGACGGGTACAGGCCGTGGATCAGTCCGGTGCTGTCGTCCGTGTTGCCGGTGAGCGCGGCCCAGTCGATGAACAGGTTGCCGAGGACGCCGATCAGCGACAGCGAGACCAGGGTGCCGAGGACAGCCACCGAGGTACGGGCCGACAGTCCGTGGCACAGGTAGAGCGCGATCAGCATGATGGCGCTGGAGCCGATCACTGCCACGGTCAGCGGGTCCGACCCTTGCAGGATCGCGGGCAGGATGAAGAAGGTGAGGACCAGGAAGCTGACAGCCAGCGCCACCAGCGCCATGACGCCACGCATCCGCCCGACGACCACGACGGCGAGTGCGAAGATCCCGGCCAGCAGCGCCATGGGGAAGCGCCGGTTGACGTCGGTCACCGAGTACTGCAGGTCCTTGGGTGCCGAGGGTTCGTAGGCGGCCACCACCTGCTGGCCCTGGTGCAACTGCCGCGACTGGTCCGGCTGCACGATCTCCGTGAACGTACGGCCCCTGTCCTTGCCGGAATCGACCCGGATCGTCGCCTTCTTGCAGGTATCGCCCGACTTCTGCTGCGCGGCGCCGCCCTCGGCCGTGGAGGTGTCACCGGTCGAGGTGCCCCCGGAGCCGTTGACCGACCCGCAGCTGATCTCGACGACCTTGGTGACCGTGGCCTGCCGCGTCTGCCGGTCGAAGCCGACTCCCGTCCGCTCGTGCGCAGGGGCGCCGCCCGGCCAGAGCACCACGAGCCCCACCACGACCGCCGCGGTGAACGGGATCAGAACGGCCGCGATGACCTTGCGTAGATGCTGGGAGACCGGGGCCGCGGGCCCGTGGCTGTGACTGTGGGAGTGCCCGTGCCCCCCGCCGTGCCCGTGCCCCCCGCCGTGGCCGTGGCCGTGGTTGCGGTCGTGCGGCGGTTCGCCGGGCGGATATGTGGGCTGGTGCGTCGTGGTCACCGCCCGATCATTGCAAGAACGGGCGGAGGCGCACTGTTCACCGCGCCACGAATGACGCTAGCGTGGAGGCACCTTTGCACACGCGGGAGCTCGGAGCACCGGGCTGAGAGGGCGCTGACCTCCGTCTTCGCGATGTTTCACGTGGAACACCGATGGACGGAAACCGCTGCGTCGACCGCCGAACCTGTTACCGGGTAATGCCGGCGTAGGGAGTAGGTCTCATGACCAACAAGGACGCACGCACGCCTGCCTCCACGCAGCTCTCCAGCGGCGAGGAGGCCGGGAAGTCCATCGGCTGGCACAAGGGGTATGTCGAGGGTTCGCGCCCCGACCTGCGCGTGCCGGTCCGTCAGGTGCACCTGACCAACGGACAGTCGGTCACGCTGTACGACACCTCCGGCCCGTACACCGATCCACTCGTCGAAACCGACGTCCGCAGGGGTCTGCCGCCGCTGCGGGAGAACTGGATCATTGCCCGCGGCGACACCGAGGAGTACGCGGGCCGTCCCGTCCGTCCTGAGGACGACGGGATCAAGCACACCTCGCCCCGGGGCGGACTGCGCAACCTCGACGCGGTCTTCCCCGGACGCTCCCGCCAGCCGCGCAGGGGCCGGGACGGCCAGGCGGTCACCCAGCTCGCCTATGCCCGTCAAGGTGTGATCACGCCCGAGATGGAGTTCGTGGCGCTGAGGGAGAACGTCTCACCGGAGGTCGTCCGCGAGGAGATCGCGGCGGGCCGGGCCGTGTTGCCCGCCAACGTCAACCACCCGGAGATCGAGCCGATGATCATCGGCAAGCGGTTCCTGGTGAAGGTCAACGCCAACATCGGCAACTCGGCGGTGACGTCCTCCATCGAGGAGGAGGTCGAGAAGATGACCTGGGCGACCCGCTGGGGCGCCGACACGGTGATGGACCTGTCCACCGGCCGTAACATCCACACCACCCGTGAGTGGGTGCTGCGCAACTCCCCCGTCCCTATCGGCACGGTGCCGCTCTACCAGGCGCTGGAGAAGGTGGACGGCAGGGCCGAGGAACTGACCTGGGACATCTACAAGGACACGGTCATCGAACAGGCCGAGCAGGGTGTGGACTACATGACCGTCCACGCCGGAGTGCGGCTGGCGTACGTGCCGCTCACGGCCAACCGCAAGACCGGCATCGTCTCGCGCGGCGGCTCGATCATGGCGGCCTGGTGCCTGGCGCACCACAAGGAGTCGTTCCTGTACGAGAACTTCGAGGAGCTCTGCGAGATCCTCGCCGCCTACGACGTCACGTACTCGCTGGGCGACGGACTCAGGCCCGGCTCGGTCGCGGACGCCAACGACGAGGCGCAGTTCGCGGAACTCCGCACGCTCGGGGAACTCAACCGGATCGCCAGGCGTTTCGACGTACAGACCATGATCGAGGGCCCGGGTCACGTCCCGATGCACAAGATCAAGGAGAACATCGACCTTCAGCAGGAGATCTGCGATGAAGCTCCGTTCTATACGCTCGGCCCGCTGACCACGGACGTCGCACCGGCGTACGACCACATCACCTCCGGCATCGGTGCCGCGATGATCGCCTGGTGGGGCACGGCGATGCTCTGCTACGTCACGCCCAAGGAGCACTTGGGCCTGCCCAACCGTGACGACGTCAAGACCGGCGTCATCACCTACAAGATCGCCGCCCATGCGGCCGACCTCGCCAAGGGCCACCCGGGTGCCCAGGAATGGGACGACGCGCTGTCCGACGCCCGCTTCGAGTTCCGGTGGGAGGACCAGTTCAACCTCGCCCTCGACCCGGACACGGCACGGGAGTTCCACGATGAGACGCTTCCGGCCGAGCCCGCCAAGACGGCCCACTTCTGCTCCATGTGCGGGCCGAAGTTCTGCAGCATGAAGATCTCACAGGACATCAGGCGTGAACACGGCGGCAGCAAGGCCGAGATCGAGGAGGGCATGGCACAGAAGTCGAAGGAGTTCGCGGCGAGCGGGAACCGGGTGTACCTGCCGATCGCGGACTGACACGCGCGCGCGCCGCCTGTCCGGCTTGCGCCCCCGCCGGGGGCGCAAGCCGGGGATCATTCCGGCTGGTGCTCCGGGCCGCCGAAGTCCGGGCTCGTGTAGTCCGGGCTGGTGAACCTCGGGCGCGGGCCCGGGGTGGTGCCGTCGTCGGGGCTGCTGAATCCCGGCCGGTCGTAGCCGAGCCGGGGCATGCGTCCGGTCGGCGCCGGCGGGGTCATGCGGTGCGGTGTGCCGGTGCCGGGGGCGGCGAGCGCCTCCCGCAGGAAGGGCAGGATGCCGCGGTCCAGGAGCGCCTCGCGCCAGGCCTCACTGGCCCGGGCCAGTTCCTCGGTCACCTCCCCGTGGGGTCCGTCCCCGAGCGACGGGCTGTTGCGCAGGGCGGTGAGGAGCAGGCCGACGCCGGCGACCAGGATCGCGACCGCCGTCATGGCGCCGAACACCCAGCCGGTGGTGATCATCGTCTGGGCGAAGGCCGGTGCCGGGTCCAGCATCCGCAGGACGTAGCCGACGAGGAGGAAGATCGCCGCGGCGGTGCCGGCGAGGACCGGGGCGAGAACCGCGACGACGGCGACGGCGCCCGCGCCGGTGTTCTCGGCGGCCTCGCCGAGCGAGGCGGCGAGGCCCATGGGATCCGTGCCCGGCTCGGTGGATCCGGACAGGGGAACGGAGGACGGAACGGGTGGCGCCGGGCGGCGCAGTTCCTCGCGGACCTTCACATAGTGCTGGTACTCGGTCGCCGCGGCCGCCGTGATGAGTGCGGTGGCGTTCAGCGCCATGGTGCGCAGTTGCTCGTGGTTCAGCCGCTCTCCCACGGCGGCCAGTTCCGGGCGGTGTGGTGCGGAGCGCAGCGCCTCATCGAGGATCCGCTCGAATTCCTGGCGGTCCTCGTTCAGCAGGTGCTGCGGAACGCTGTTCATGTGCATCCCCCGATGCTCCGTAGGGCTTGGGGCTCGCACGTCGACGAGCCGTCGGGCAGAAACGGAGGGGAGCCTGCTACGGATAAGCCGATGGTAGAGCCGTCACGGCACGCGGTGACAGGGGGTTGCCGGAAATTGGCTGTCTGCCTGCGCGAACGCCGCCGGGGAAATCCCTGCCCGGCGAATGCTCAGTCACTCAGGGGCAGTTGCTGGACCAGCAGTTTTCCGGCCATGGTCACTCCGCCGTCCATCGCGATGGCCAGTCCGTCGGCGTAGACGTGGGGTCCCTCGACCACGGGGCCGGTGTCCTCGTCCTCGTCCTCGGAGCCGACCTCGCCCAGGAGGTAGGGGATGGGGCTGTGGCCGTGAACGATGCGGGTGCCGCCGTACGTATCGAGGAGGGAGCGCACGGCCTCGGCGCCGCCCTCGCGGAAGGAGAAGCGCTTGGTGAACTTGCGGAACAGGTCCCAGACCTCGTCCGCGTCGTTGCGGGTGATGGTCTCGTGGACGGTGTCGTTGACCGCTTCGATCGAGTCGCCGTAGTCGAGATAGGCGGTGGTGTCGGAGTGAACGAGCAGGTAGCCGTCGACCAGCTCGACGGCGTCCAGGCGGGCCATCCACTGCAGGTGGTGGTCCTGGAGACGGTCCATGTCGGTCTTCTGGCCGCCGTTGAGCAGCCAGGCCGCCTGGAAGGTGGCGGTGCCCGCGCCGGAGTTGACGGGGGTGTCGCCGAACCGCTTGGCGCCGAGCAGCAGCAGCTCGTGGTTGCCCATCAGCGCCTTGCAGTAGCCGCCGGCCGCGGCGGCCTCGGCGGACAGCCGCATGACCAGGTCGATGACGCCGATGCCGTCCGGGCCGCGGTCGGTGAAGTCACCGAGGAACCACAGCCGGGCGGCGCCCGCGCACCACTGGCCGGCGGCGTCGATCAGGCCCTTCTCCTGGAGGGCGGCGATCAGCTCGTCGAGATAGCCGTGCACGTCGCCGACGACGTACAGCGGTCCCGGGCCGACGGCGGGCTGCGCGGCCGGTGCGGGGTCGGGCTCGACGGTCACCTGGAGGGTGTCGCCACGGTTGATGACGGGAAGGTCGCGCTCCGTGGGTGTGTACCCCTCCGGGTAGGCCGCCTCATCGAGCGTGGGGACGGCGTCGCCGGGGTGGACGCTGTGCGGGTACGGACCGGTCTCGTGGACGTACGCGGGCACCCGGAAGTCGCGCAACGTCGCCGTCCGCTCCACCTCGGGTCCCTGACCGGCCCCCTGAGTCATCAGACCCCTCCACCATCGCGCCGCATCTGCACCGCATCGGACTGCCTGGTCGCAGCGGCCCGCGGTGTCGTGGGCCCATCATAGGAATGCGGATCGCGCCATGTGATGACCCAGGGGTGGTGAATCGGAGCAAGAGACCAGTTCACCGTGGCTTTCGCCCCGTTTGGGCAGGGGTTCGGCCGACTACTGATCCCGCTGCCGACCGTTTGCCGTCCCCGTTCGGGCCTCGTCCGCACAGTCCCCGGACGCTCCCCCTCCGCCGCGGCACGCGACCCGGCCGTCAGCTTCTCTCCGGTGCGCGCGGCGGGCTGACGGTCGTGCGGGGCGGCCGGGGCTGGGAGGAGGTGCGCACGATCAGCTCCGTCGGTATCACCTGCTCCACCGGGTGGTCCGACTCCACGCCCTCGATGGCGTCGATCAGCAACTGGACCACGGCCGTGCCGATGCGGCGGGGCTTGAGGGAGAGCGTGGTGATGGGCGGCTCGGTGCTGGCGTACACGGTGGACTCGCTGCAGCAGACCAGGAGCAGGTCGTCCGGGACGCGCAGGCCGTAGCGGCGGGCGGCGGCGAGCAGGTCGGTGCCGTTCGGGTCGAACAGGCCGTAGACGGCGTCCGGGCGGTCGGGCCGGGCGAGCAGCCGGTCGGCGGCGACGGCGCCGGCGCAGGGGTCGTGTGCCGGGTAGGCCTCGTACACCGGGTCCTGGCCGACCCGCTGGCACCAGTTCAGGTAGGCGGTGGTCGACAGGTGGGTGTAGGTGTCCGTGGTCGTTCCGGTGAGCAGGCCGATCCGGCGGGCCCCGGCGGCGGCGAGGTGGTCGAGGATGCCGAGGACGGCGGCCTCGTGGTCGTTGTCCACCCAGGCGGTGACCGGGAGGGCTCCGGCGGGACGGCCGTCCGAGACGACCGGCAGGCCCTGCCGGACCAGCTCGCTGACCACGGGATCCTGGTCGGAGGGGTCGATGACGACCGTGCCGTCCAGGGCGACGTTCGACCACACGTCGTGGCGGGAGGTCGCGGGCAGGATCACGAGGGCGTAGCCGCGGGCGAGCGCGGCCGAGGTGGCCGCGCGGGCCATCTCGGCGAAGTACGCGAACTCGGTGAAGGTGAAAGGTTCATCCCCGTACGTCGTCACGGTCAGGCCGATCAGTCCGGACTTGCCGGTACGGAGGGTCCGGGCGGCGGCCGAGGGGCGGTACCCCAGCCGGTCGGCGACCTCGCGGACGTGGCGGCGGGTGGCCTCCGGGAGCCTGCCCTTGCCGTTGAGGGCGTCGGAGACGGTCGTGATGGAGACCCCGGCGGCGGCGGCGACGTCTCTGATGCCCGCCCGGCCCGGCCGGCTGCCTCGACGTGAGGTTTCCGCGCGGCTCACCTGGTGCTTCCCTGCTGCTGTCATGGCGAGCCGATAGTAGGGCTCATGCGGTGGGGTGGTGCGGACGCATATGCACGCGTTGACAGGCACGTTTCTGCATGGTTATACGAGGTTAACTACCTTAGAAACAAAGGTAGTTCAACGTTCTAGGGGCAAGACGTGGCGTGTCGGCGCACATGGGCCTGCCAAGTGTCCGATGTTTCGAAGAGGTCTCAACTCACCTTCACGGGTGATGCGCGCCAGGGCGCGAGCCACCCGCGCATAGATATATGTGCGGCACGCCCCCCGATACGTACGCCTTGGGGCGGTGATGCCCGTGATGCCGGTGGGGCCAAGAGGGATGTCCGGCCAGACGTACGAGGTCGTCGCCCGGCTGTACGCAGAAACCCTCGATCCTCATAAGGTGAGGAGCATGGGAAGCCGGCGGCGCTGATGGTCCGCCGGTGGTCGCGAGGAGGACTGCGGTGAGCGAGACGAGCCCCAAGCTGCGCGCCGAGCTGGAGGGGATCCCCACCTACAAGCCGGGCAGGCCCGCGGCGGCCGGTGGGCCGGTCGCGTACAAGCTGTCCTCCAACGAGAACCCCTACCCGCCGCTGCCCGGGGTGATGGAGACCGTGACCGCGGCGGCCTCCTCCTTCAACCGCTATCCGGACATGGCGTGCTCCGGCCTGATGGACGAGCTGTCGGAGCGCTTCGGCGTGCCGGTCTCCCACCTGGCCACCGGCACCGGTTCCGTGGGCGTCGCTCAGCAGCTGGTCCAGGCCACCAGCGGGCCGGGCGACGAGGTGGTCTACGCCTGGCGCTCCTTCGAGGCGTACCCGATCATCGCGCAGATCAGCGGGGCGCGGTCGGTGCAGGTGCCGCTCACGCCGGGCGACGTGCACGACCTGGACGCGATGGCGGACGCGATCACCGACCGCACCCGCCTGGTCTTCGTCTGCAACCCCAACAACCCGACGGGCACCGTCGTGCGGCGGGCCGAGCTGGAGCGCTTCCTCGACCGGGTGCCCGGTGATGTGCTGGTGGTGCTGGACGAGGCCTACCGGGAGTTCATCCGGGACCCTGAGGTGCCCGACGGTGTCGAGTTCTACCGGAGCCGGCCGAACGTCTGCGTGCTGCGGACCTTCTCCAAGGCGTACGGCCTGGCCGGATTGCGGGTCGGCTTCGCGATCGCCCACGAGCCGGTGGCGGCGGCGCTGCGGAAGACGGCGGTCCCCTTCGGCGTGAGCCAGCTGGCGCAGGAGGCGGCGATCGCCTCGCTGCGCGCGGAGGACGAGCTGCTCGGCCGGGTCGGCTCCCTGGTCTGCGAGCGCAACCGCGTGGTCGGCGCGCTGCGCGCCCAGGGCTGGACCGTGCCCGAGACCCAGGCCAACTTCGTGTGGCTGCGGCTGGGGGAGCGCACGGTCGCGTTCGCGGAGGCCTGTGAGCAGCACGGGGTCGTGGTCCGGCCGTTCCCGGGCGAGGGAGTGCGGGTGACCGTCGGCGAGACCGAGGCGAACGACATCTTCGTCAAGGTGGCGGAGGCCTTCCGCAAGGAGTCCTAGACGGTCCTAGACGTCCATGGGCCGACCGGGTCCTGCTGGGTGGGACCGGTCGGCCCCGGACGAGGGACCCCCCGCCTCTCCGGCGTCGAACGGCTATGCGGCATAATACTTGTGAATGTGAACGCATTCACAAGCTTGTCTAGTAAGGAGGCCGGCGACGTGGAGTTGGCTTTGGCGCCGGAGACGCTGGCGCGATGGCAGTTCGGCATCACCACCGTCTACCACTTCCTGTTCGTCCCCCTGACGATCTCACTGGCCGCCCTCACGGCCGGGCTGCAGACGGCGTGGGTGCGCACGGAGAAGGAGAAGTACCTCAAGGCCACGAAGTTCTGGGGCAAACTCTTCCTGATCAACATCGCGATGGGAGTCGTCACCGGCATCGTGCAGGAGTTCCAGTTCGGCATGAACTGGTCCGACTACTCGCGCTTCGTCGGCGACATCTTCGGCGCCCCGCTGGCCTTCGAGGCCCTGATCGCGTTCTTCTTCGAGTCCACCTTCATCGGCCTGTGGATCTTCGGCTGGGACAAGCTGCCCAAGAAGATCCATCTGGCCTGCATCTGGATGGTCTCCGTCGGCACGATCCTGTCGGCGTACTTCATCCTCGCGGCCAACTCGTGGATGCAGCACCCCGTCGGCTACCGCATCAACAAGGCCAAGGGCCGCGCGGAGCTCACCGACTTCTGGGCGGTGCTGACCCAGAACACCGCGCTCAGCCAGGCCTTCCACACCCTCTCCGCGGCCTTCCTGACCGGCGGTGCCTTCATGGTCGGCATCGCCGCCTACCACCTCAGCCGCAAGAAGCACGTCCGGGAGATGAAGACCTCGCTGCGGCTCGGTCTGGTCACGGTCGTCATCGCGGGTCTGCTCACCGCGGTCAGCGGTGACGTCCTCGGCAAGGTGATGTTCAAGCAGCAGCCGATGAAGATGGCGGCCGCCGAGGCGCTGTGGGACGGCCAGGAGCCGGCGCCGTTCTCGATCTTCGCCTACGGCGACGTCGAGAAGGGCCACAACACCGTGGCCGTCGAGATCCCCGGCCTGCTGTCCTTCCTCGCCAACGACGACTTCACCTCGTACGTGCCCGGCATCAACGACGTGAACAAGGCCGAGCAGCAGAAGTTCGGCCCCGGCGACTACCGGCCCAACATCCCCGTCACCTTCTGGGGCTTCCGCTGGATGATCGGCTTCGGCATGGCGTCCTTCGCCATCGGCCTGGCCGGACTGTGGCTGACCCGCAGGAAGTTCCTGCTGCCGCAGCACCTGCGGGTGGGCGACGACGAGGTGCCGCATCTGGCCCTGCTCCCCAACAAGGCGCTCGCCCCCAAGCTCACCACCTGGTACTGGCGCATCGCGGTCTGGACGCTGGCCTTCCCGCTGATCGCCAACTCCTGGGGCTGGATCTTCACCGAGATGGGCCGTCAGCCGTGGGCCGTCTACGGCGTCCTGCAGACCCGCCAGGCCGTCTCCCCCGGTGTCTCCCAGGGCGAGGTCCTCACCTCGATGCTCGTCTTCACCGCGCTGTACGCCGTCCTCGCCGTCGTCGAGGTCAAACTGCTCGCGAAGTACGTCAAGGCCGGGCCGCCCGAGCTCACCGAGGACGACCTCAACCCGCCCACGAAGATCGGCGGCGACACCCGTGACGCCGACAAGCCGATGGCCTTCTCGTACTAGGCCTCGGGCCAAGGGAGCTGCACTGTCATGGAACTGCACGACGTCTGGTTCGTCCTGATCGCCGTCCTGTGGACCGGCTACTTCTTCCTCGAAGGCTTCGACTTCGGGGTCGGCATCCTCACCAAGCTGCTTGCCCGTGACCGTCCCGAGCGGCGGGTGCTGATCAACACCATCGGCCCCGTCTGGGACGGCAACGAGGTGTGGCTGCTGACGGCGGGCGGCGCGACCTTCGCCGCCTTTCCCGAGTGGTACGCCACGCTGTTCTCCGGCTTCTACCTGCCGCTGCTGATCATCCTGGTCTGCCTGATCGTCCGGGGCGTCGCCTTCGAGTACCGGGCCAAGCGGCCCGAGGAGGACTGGCAGCGCAACTGGGAGACGGCGATCTTCTGGACCTCGCTGATCCCCGCCTTCCTGTGGGGCGTGGCCTTCGGCAACATCGTGCGAGGCGTGAAGATCGACCAGAACTTCGAGTACACCGGGAACCTGCTGGACCTGCTCAACCCGTACGCGCTGCTCGGCGGGCTGGTGACGCTGACCCTGTTCACCTTCCACGGAGCGGTGTTCACGGCGCTGAAGACCGTCGGCGACATCCGGGAGCGGGCGCGGAGCCTGGCCCTGCGGGTCGGCTCGGCAACGGCCGTCCTCGCGCTGGTCTTCCTCCTGTGGACGCAGATCGACAGCGGCGACGGCAAGAGCCTGGTCGCCCTGGCCGTCGCCGTCGCGGCGCTGGTCGCGGCGCTCGTGGCCAACCAGAGAGGGCGTGAGGGCTGGTCGTTCGCCCTGTCCGGGATCACGATCGTCGCCGCGGTGGCGATGCTCTTCCTGTCGCTCTTCCCGAACGTCATGCCGTCCACGCTCAACGGGGACTGGAGCCTGACCGTCACCAACGCCTCGTCCAGCCCGTACACCCTGAAGATCATGACCTGGTGTGCGGCGATCGCCACGCCGATCGTGCTGCTGTACCAGGGGTGGACCTACTGGGTCTTCCGGAAGCGGATCGGGACCCAGCACCTTGCTGAATCAGTGCACTGAGGTGTGTTTCACGTGAAACCGATCGATCCGCGTCTCCTCCGGTACGCCCGGGCCACCCGGCTCTTCCTGGTGGCCGTCGTCGGCCTGGGCGCTGCCGGGGCGGGGCTGGTCATCGCCCAGGCCATGCTCATCGCCGAGGTGGTGGTCGGCGCCTTCCAGCAGGGCCGGTCCGCCGCTGAACTGAGCACTCCCCTGCTGCTGCTGGCGGGCGTGGCGGCCGGCCGTGCCCTGGTCTCCTGGCTCACCGAACTGGCCGCGCACCGGGCCAGTGCGGCGGTGAAGTCGGAACTGCGCGGGCGGCTCCTCGAGCGGGCGGCGGCACTCGGTCCCGGGTGGCTCAGCGGGCAGCGGACCGGCTCGCTGGTCACGCTGGCCACCCGGGGCGTCGATGCCCTGGACGACTACTTCTCGCGCTATCTGCCGCAGTTGGGGCTCGCCGTGGTGGTACCGGTCGCGGTGCTGGCGCGGATCGTCACCGAGGACTGGGTGTCGGCGGCCATCATCGTCGGCACGCTGCCGCTCATTCCGCTCTTCATGATGCTGATCGGCTGGGCCACCCAGTCCCGCATGGACCGTCAGTGGCGGCTGCTCTCCCGGCTCTCGGGGCACTTCCTGGACGTCGTGGCCGGGCTGCCCACGCTGAAGGTCTTCGGGCGCGCCAAGGCACAGGCCGAGTCCATCCGGCGTATCACCGGCGCCTACCGGCAGGCGACGATGCGGACCCTGCGCATCGCCTTCATCTCCTCCTTCGCGCTGGAACTGCTCGCCACGCTCTCCGTCGCGCTGGTCGCCGTCACGATCGGCATGCGGCTGGTCCACGGCGACATGGACCTGTACATCGGTCTGGTCATCCTGGTGCTGGCGCCGGAGGCGTACCTGCCGCTGCGCCAGGTCGGCGCGCAGTACCACGCGGCGGCGGAGGGGCTCGCTGCGGCCGAGGACATCTTCGCCGTGCTGGAGACGCCCGTCCCGGCGGCCGGGAACGGTGCGGTGCCGTCGGGTGCGGCGGCCCTCGAGCTGGCCTTCGAGGGCGTGACCGTCCGTTATCCGGGACGTTCCGCGGACGCCGTGACGGATGTGTCCTTCACGGTCGCACCCGGGGAGACGGTGGCACTGGTCGGACCGAGCGGCGCGGGCAAGTCGACGCTGCTGGACGTGCTGCTGGGGTTCGTGCGGCCGGACGCGGGCCAGGTGCGGATCGGGGGAGCCGATCTCGCCGGCCTCGACCCCGGGCAGTGGCGGTCACGGATCGCGTGGGTGCCGCAGCGGCCGCACCTGTACGCCGGAACGATCGCGGAGAACGTACGGCTGGCCCGCCCGGGCGCCGACGAGGACGCGGTCCGCCGGGCGCTGCGGGACGCGGGGGCGCTGGAGTTCGTGGACGCGCTGCCCGAGGGTGTCGCGACGGTGCTCGGGGAGGACGGGGCCGGGCTGTCGGCCGGCCAGCGCCAGCGCCTCGCGCTGGCCCGGGCCTTCCTCGCCGACCGGCCCGTGCTGCTGCTGGACGAGCCGACCGCCGCGCTGGACGGCGCGACGGAGGCCGACGTGGTGGCGGCGGTCCGGCGGCTGGCCGTGGGGCGGACCGTGCTGCTGGTGGTGCACCGGCCGGCGCTGCTGGACGTGGCGGACCGGGTGGTGCGCCTGGCGGAGGCCGAGCCTCCCGTGTCCGCCGTGCCTGCTGTGTCCGCCATGCCTGCCGTGTCTGCTGTGTCCCCCGCTTCGCCCGTGCCCCTGGCCCCCCGCTCGCGGACCTCCACGGCGACGGGGACCGGACCGGCACCGGACGCCGCCCCCACGGAGGACGGGCCGGAGGCGCACCCCGCGGTATCCTCGGGGAACGTCCTCGGCCGTGTCCGTGCCCTCGCCGGCCCGCGCCGCGCCCGGCTCGCGCTGGCGCTCCTGCTCGGGGCCCTGGCGCTCGGCAGTGCCGTGGGGCTGATGGCGACCTCGGGGTGGCTCATCTCCCGGGCCTCGCAACAGCCGCCCGTGCTGTACCTGATGGTGGCCGTGACGGCCACGCGGGCCTTCGGGATCGGGCGGGCGGTGTTCCGTTACGCGGAGCGGCTGGTGTCGCACGACGCCGTGCTGCGAATGCTGGCCGACACCCGGGTCGCCGTGTACCGGCGGCTGGAGCGGCTCGCCCCGGCCGGGCTGCGGCGGACCCGGCGCGGCGACCTGCTCACCCGGCTGGTCACCGACGTGGACGCGCTGCAGGACTACTGGCTGCGCTGGCTGCTGCCGGCCGGCATCGCGGCGGCCGTCTCCGCCGCCTCCGTCGGCTTCACCGCCTGGCTGCTGCCCGAGGCCGGCGCCGCGCTCGCCGTGGGACTGCTCGCGGCCGGGGCCGGGGTGCCGCTGCTGACCGCTGCCGTGGCCCGGCGGGCCGAGCGGCGGCTGGCGCCCGCCCGAGGAGTGCTCGCGACCCGGGTGACCGACCTGCTGACCGGCACCGCCGAGCTGACCGTCGCCGGTGCTCTGCCCGCCCGTACGGACGAGGCGCGGCGGGCCGACGGCACCCTCACCTGGATCGCGCGGCGCGCCGCCGCCGCCACCGCGCTCGGTGACGGGCTCACCGCGCTGTGCTCCGGCCTGACCGTCACCGCCGCCGCCCTGCTGGGCGCCCAGGCGGTGGCCGCGGGCCGGCTGAGCGGCGTGGCGATGGCCGTGGTCGTCCTGACGCCGCTGGCTGCCTTCGAGGCCGTACTGGGCATGCCGCTCGCCGTGCGGTACCGGCAGCGGGTGCGCCGCAGCGCGGAGCGCGTGTACGAGGTGCTGGACGCGCCCGAGCCCGTACGGGAGCCGGAACGGCCCCGGCAGGCGCCCGCGTCACCGTTCCCGGTCGTCCTCGAGGGGCTGGCCGCCCGCTACCCGGGAGCGGGCCGGGACGCGCTCGCCGGGCTGGACCTGACGCTCGCCGAGGGGCGGCGCGTGGCCGTCGTCGGACCGTCCGGGTCCGGCAAGACGACGCTCGCCCAGGTGCTGCTGCGGTTCCTCGATCCGCGGGCGGGCTCCTGGACGCTGGCGGGTGTCGACGCCCGCGCGCTCGACGGCGACGACGTGCGGCGGCTGGTCGGGCTGTGCGCGCAGGACGCGCACCTCTTCGACAGCTCCGTGCGCGAGAACCTGCTGCTGGCGAAGAGGGACGCCACCGAGGCGGAGCTGCGGGACGTCCTCGCGCGGGCCCGGCTGCTCGACTGGGTGGACGGACTGCCCCACGGGCTCGACACGCTGATCGGCGAGTACGGGGCGCGGCTGTCGGGCGGACAGCGGCAGCGGCTGGCGCTGGCCCGCGCGCTGCTGGCCGACTTCCCGGTGCTGGTGCTCGACGAGCCCGCCGAGCACCTGGACCTGCCGACGGCCGACGCGCTCACCGCCGATCTGCTGGCCGCCACCGAGGGCCGCACGACCCTGCTCATCACGCACCGGCTGGCCGGACTGGAGGCCGTGGACGAGGTGGTCGTGCTGGACGAGGGGCGGGTGGTGCAGCGGGGGCCGTACGCCGAGCTGGCCGCCGTGGCCGGTCCGCTGCGCCGGATGGCTCGGCGGGAGGCGGGGGCGGAGGCGTCGGCGGGGGAGGCGTCGGCGGAGGAGGTGGAGGCGGCGGCCGGTGTCCGCTGACATCCGGCGCCCCGCCCCGGCCCGTCAGAGCCGCTCCGCCAGCATCCGCTCGATGATGACGGCGACCCCGTCCTCGTTGTTGGCCACCGTCTGTCCCGAGGCGGCGGCCACGGCGGCTGGGTGGGCGTTGCCCATGGCGTAGGACCGGCCCGCCCAGGTCAGCATCTCCACGTCGTTGGGCATGTCGCCGAAGGCGACGACCTCCTGGTGCGAGATCCCCCGCTCGGCGCAGCACAGGGCGAGCGTGCTGGCCTTGGAGACGCCGGGGCCGCTGATCTCCAGCAGGGCGCTGGGGCTGGAGCGGGTGACGGTGGCCCGTTCGCCGATGGCGAGGCGGGCGAGGGTGAGGAAGGCGTCGGGGTGCAGCGTGTGGTGGTAGGCCAGGATCTTCAGGACGGGCTCGTCGGGGGCCGCGCCGTCGGGGGCCAGCAGGTCCTCGGCGGGCGCGAGGTCGTCCGGTATCTCCATGTGCAGCTTCGGGTAGTCCGGCTCCTGGTGGAAGCCGTACGTCTGTTCGATCGCGTACACCGTGCCGGGGGCCGCGTCGCGCAGCAGGCGTACGGCGTCCAGCGCGTTGGGCCTGGCCAGCTCGCGCACCTTCACGAACCGGTGGGAGCCGGGGCCGCCGTGCAGGTCGACCACGGCGGCGCCGTTGCCGCAGATCGCCAGGCCGTGCCCGTGGACGTGGTCGCTGACGACGTCCATCCAGCGGGCGGGGCGGCCGGTGACGAAGAAGACCTCGATCCCCGCTTCCTCGGCGGCGGCCAGCGCGGCGACGGTCCGGGGGGAGACCGACTTGTCGTCGCGCAGCAGGGTGCCGTCCAGATCCGTGGCGATCAGCCGCGGCGGGAGGGTGCGGGCCGGGGTCTCTGGCTGTCGAGTCGCTGAGGTCACCGCGCCATTCTCGCGCATATGCCCGCACGGCCGTGCGGGACTACGCACATATGAGTCACAGCTCATGTACGGACCGCACTCGGGCGAGGTCAGCGCAGCTGTGCCGGGGCCTCCACGGCGATCTGCTCGAAGACCTTCTGGTCGGCCGCGAAGTCCGAGTCGGGGATGGGCCAGTGGATCACGATCTCGGTGAAGCCCAGCTCCTGGTGCCGGCCCGCGAAGTCCACGAAGGCGTCCAGGGACCGCAGGGGGCGGCCGCGGTCCGGGGTGAAGCCGGTGAGCAGGATCTTCTCGAGCCCGGCCGGGTTCCGGCCGATCGCGGCGCAGGCGTCGGCCAGCTTCCCGGCCTGCCCGCGCAGGGCCTCGACCGACTGCTCGGGCGTGCCGTCCTCGTACAGCCCGGGGTCGCCGGTGGTCACCCATGCCTGGCCGTACCGCGCGGCGAGCCTCAGGCCGCGCGGGCCGGTGGCGGCCACCGCGAAGGGCAGCCGGGGGCGCTGGACGCAGCCGGGGATGTTGCGGGCCTCGCGCGCCGAGTAGAAGTCGCCCTCGTACGACACCCCGGCCGGGCCGTCCTCGGTCAGCAGCCGGTCGAGCAGCGGCACGAACTCGGCGAGCCGGTCGGCCCGCTCGCGCGGGGTCCAGGGGGCCTGTCCGAGCGCGGTGGCGTCGAACCCGGTGCCGCCCGCGCCGATGCCGAGGGTGATCCGGCCGCCGGAGATGTCGTCGAGGGAGATCAGTTCCTTGGCCAGCGTCACCGGGTGCCGGAAGTTCGGTGAGGTCACCAGCGTACCCAGCCGGAGGCGGTCGGTGACGGACGCGGCGGCGGTCAGCATCGGTATCGCGCCGAACCAGGGGCCGTCGCGGAAGCTGCGCCAGGACAGGTGGTCGTAGGTGTACCCCGTGTGGAAGCCCAGCTGCTCGGCCCGCACCCAGGCCGAACGGCCGCCCTCGCTCCAGCGGCGGTGGGGAAGGATCACGGTGCTCAGGCGCAGACTCATGCCCCAGAGACTAAGCGGCGGCACCGACAACGGACGAAACGGTCACCGTGCGCGGCCGGTCAGCCACCTTGCGCCGCGGGGCGGCCACCCGGCGCCTCGGAGAACCGCAGGTACCGGGACGGCACCGCCTTGGTGAGCCACACCCCGTTGGCGCTGACGTGGAAGACGTGGCCGTCGCGGTGCATGGCGGCGGCGTCGACGGGGAGGACGACGGGCCGGCCGCGGCGGGCACCGACCCGCTCGGCCGTCTCGCGGTCGGCCGACAGGTGCACGTCGTGCCGGTGCATGGGCCGCAGGCCCTCGGCGCGGATGGCGTCCAGGTTGCGGCCGACGGTGCCGTGGTAGAGGTACGCCGGCGGTGTCACCGGGGGCAGCCCGAGGTCGACGTCGACGCTGTGGCCCTGGCTGGCACGGATCCGGGTGCCCTCGACCGCGAACCGCTTCTTGTCGTTGACGGCCACCACGTGGTCGAGCTCCTCGCGCGTGAACCGGAACCCGTGCGCGGCCGCCGCGGCGATCAGCGTGCCGATCTCGGCCCAGCCCCCCTCGTCGAGCGTGAGGCCGATCCGCTCGGGCTGGTGGCGCAGGTGCTTGGAGAGGTACTTCGACACCTTGACGGTGCGTCTTTCGTCCATCCCCTCAGCATGGCGGGAGAGACGGGAATCACGCATTTTGTTTTGCCGCCGAGGTTTGATCCACAAGCAAGTCCGTTTATCCACAGGCAAGTTGGGGATTCTGTGGACAACTGGTCTTCATACCGGTCGAGTTCACCCTGATCACAAGCGCGGCTCGACCCGGGCGAGCGCCCGCAGCGCCCCCGGCAGGAAACGGGACACCAGGTGCATGCCACGTGCCTCCAGGGTCACCGGGACCAGGGGCTTGTTGTGCGCCACCGCGTCCAGGACGGCGTCGGCGACCTTCTCCGGCGGGAAGTTCCGCAGGCCGTACAGGCGGGCGGTCCGCTTCCGGCGCCGCTTCTGCTCCTCGGCGTCCACGCCCACGAAGACGGCCGTCGACGTGATGCCCGTGTTGACGAAGCCGGGGCAGATCGCCGTCACACCGATGTCCTGGCCGGCCAGCTCCGCCCGCAGGCACTCGCTCAGCATGAGCACCGCCGCCTTCGAGGTGCTGTAGGCCGGCAGCGCCCGGGAGGGCTGGTAGGCCGCCGCCGAGGCGATGTTGACGATGTGGCCGCCCTGCCCCCGCTCGGCCATCCGCGCGCCGAAGAGGCGGCAGCCGTGGATGACGCCCCACAGGTTGACGTCCAGGACCTTGCGCCAGTCGTCCGGTGTGGTGGCGAAGAAGGAACCGGACAGGCCGATGCCCGCGTTGTTGACCAGCACGTCGACCACGCCGTGCTCGGCGGCGACCCGCTCGGCCAGCTTCTCCATGGCCTGCTCGTCACGGACGTCGACCGGTTCCGCCCAGGCTCCGGCGGCGCCGCGCAGCAGGGACAGCTCCGCGGTACGGGCGGCGGCCTCCGCGTCCCGGTCGACGGCCACCACGCGCGCGCCGGCCTCCGCGAACGCGAGCGCCGTGGCCCGCCCGATGCCGCTGCCCGCGCCGGTCACCAGCACCAGCTGACCGGCGAAGCGGTCGGCGTGGCGGCCGGCCGGCCCAGACGCGGGGCGGCCGGCCTCGACGCCCGTGACGAACTCCTCGATCCAGGCCGCCAACTGGTCGGGCCGGGTGCGCGGAATCCAGTGCCCGGCCGGGAGCGTGCGGCGGGTCAGCCGCGGAACCCACTGCTCCAGACCGTCGTACAGCCGCTGCGACAGGAACGCGTCCCCCAGGGGCGTGATGAGCTGCACGGGCGCGTGCGCGTACGCGTCCGGGCGGGGCCTGCGCAGCCGGAACCGCACGTTGTCCCGGTACAGCCAGGCGCCGTGCGCCGCGTCCACGGGCAGGGACGCCGTGGGGTAGTCCCCGCCGGGGACCTTCTCCACCCGTCGCAGGATCCTGGGCCAGTGCTTGCCCAGCGGGCCGCGCCAGGCCAGCTCGGGCAGGGCGGGGGTGTGCAGCAGGTAGACGTACCAGGACCTGGCGCCCTGGCCGAGGAGCTGGCCCACGCGGCGGGGCGTCGGGCGTTTCACGCGCGCGTCGAGCCAGTGCCCGAAGTGGTCCAGGGACGGCCCGGACATCGAGGTGAAGGACGCGATCCGGCCCTCGGCGCGCGCCACGGTGACGAACTCCCAGGACTGCACCGAGCCCCAGTCGTGCCCCACCAGGTGCACCGGCCGGTCCGGGCTGACCGCGTCGATCACCGCCAGGAAGTCGTCCGTGAGCTTGGCCAGGGTGAAGCCGCCGCGCAGCGGCCGGGGGGCCGTGGAGCGGCCGTGGCCCCGGACGTCGTACAACACGACGTGGAAGCGGTCGGCGAGGCGGGCCGCGACCTCGGACCAGACCTCCTTGCTGTCCGGATAGCCGTGCACCAGCACCACCGTCGGCCGGTCCGGGTCCCCGAGCTCCACCACGCACAGCTCGACCCCGCCCGTGCGTAGCCGGCGCTCCCGCGCGCCCTCCAGCGTCGTCACTTCGCCTCCGCCCACCGTCGGCTCCGGCCGGTCCGCCTGCCCGCGGCCCGGTTCACGCGACTGTCCCAGCTGTTAGACCGATCGTCAACAGGCTCGCCGGCCGTGCGACTTCCGGGGTACCCCTAGGGCCCCGTACGACTGGAGTCTGACGCCAGGACCGCTCTCCGGTCTGACGCCCGGCGTGGCCTCGGTCACTACCGTCGAGGACGTGACTGTGATCGCGACCGAAAGCCTGAGCAAGCGGTTCCCCCGGGTGACCGCGCTTGACCGGCTCTCCGTGGACGTCGGACCCGGTGTGACGGGACTCGTCGGTGCCAACGGGGCCGGCAAGTCCACACTGATCAAGATCCTGCTGGGTCTGTCCCCCGCCACGGAGGGCCGCGCCGAGGTGCTCGGCCTCGACGTCGCCACCGAGGGAGCCGCCATCCGCGAGCTGGTCGGCTACATGCCGGAGCACGACTGCCTGCCGCCCGACGTCTCGGCCACCGAGTTCGTCGTGCACATGGCCCGCATGTCCGGCCTGCCCCCGACCGCCGCGCGCGAGCGCACCGCCGACACGCTGCGCCACGTCGGCCTGTACGAGGAGCGCTACCGCCCCATCGGCGGCTACTCCACCGGCATGAAGCAGCGCGTGAAGCTCGCCCAGGCCCTGGTGCACGACCCGCGGCTGGTCTTCCTCGACGAGCCGACCAACGGCCTCGACCCGGTCGGCCGCGACGAGATGCTCGGCCTGATCCGCCGCATCCACACCGACTTCGGCATCTCGGTCCTGGTCACCTCCCACCTCCTGGGCGAACTGGAGCGCACCTGCGACCACGTCGTCGTCATCGACGGCGGCAAGCTGCTGCGCTCCAGCTCCACCACCGACTTCACCCAGACCACGACCACCCTCGCGATCGAGGTCACCGACAGCGACACCCACCCCGACGGCACCCGCGCGGTCCGCGAGGCGCTCCACGCGCGCGGGGTGGACACGCACGCCGAGGGCGCCGGCCTGCCCGGTTCCGGCCACATCCTGCTGCTGACCGCCTCCGGCGAGGAGACGTACGACCTCGTCCGCGACGTCGTCGCCGACCTCGGCCTCGGCCTGGTGCGCATGGAGCAGCGCCGGCACCACATCTCAGAGGTGTTCACCAGCAGCGACGAACAGCGGAAGGAGGCCGTCGGTCATGGCGGTTGAGCAGCCCCTGCGGACGGCGGTGACGCCCTCCGGCGACCAGACCCGCATCCACGACATCGGCTACCGCGGCTACGACGGTCCCCGCCTGGGCCGCGCCTACGCCCGCCGCTCCCTGTACTCGCAGTCCCTGCGCGGCGCCTACGGCCTCGGACGCTCGGCGAAGTCCAAGGTGCTGCCGATGCTGCTGTTCGCGGTGATGTGCGTGCCCGCGGCCATCATGGTGGCCGTGGCCGTCGCCACCAAGGCGCACGAGCTGCCGCTGTCCTACACCCGCTACGCGATCGTCATGCAAGCCGTGATCAGCCTGTACGTCGCCTCCCAGGCACCCCAGTCCGTCTCGCGCGACCTGCGCTTCAAGACCGTACCGCTGTACTTCTCACGGCCCATCGAGACCGCCGACTACGTACAGGCGAAGTTCGCGGCGCTCGCCTCGGCGCTGTTCGTCCTCACCGGCGCCCCGCTGCTCGTGATGTACATCGGCTCACTGCTCGCCAAGATGGGCTTCGCCCACCAGACCGAGGAATTCGCCCAGGGACTGGTGTCCGTGGCCCTGCTCTCGCTGCTCTTCGCCGGCATCGGCCTGGTCATCGCCGCCGTCACCCCGCGCCGCGGTTTCGGCATCGCCGCCGTGATCGCCGTGATGATCATCTCCTACGGCGCGGTCTCCACCCTCCAGGCCATCGCCGAGGTCCAGAACAGCGCCGGTGCCATCCCGTGGATCGGCCTGTTCTCGCCCATCACCCTGATCGACGGCGTCCAGTCCGCCTTCCTGGGCGGCACCTCCGCCGCCCCCGGAGGGATCGGCCCGACCGACGGACAGGGCGCCGTGTACGTCCTCGCCGTCCTGGGCCTGACCGCCGCCTGCTACGGCCTGCTGACGCGCTGCTACAAGAAGGTGGGACTGTGACCACGCTCTCCATCGACCACGTCTCCCGCTGGTTCGGCAACGTGGTCGCCGTCAACGACATCACCATGACCATCGGCCCCGGCGTCACCGGCCTGCTCGGCCCCAACGGCGCCGGAAAGTCCACCCTGATCAACATGATGGGCGGCTTCCTCGCCCCCTCCACCGGCACCGTCACCCTCGACGGGCAGCCGGTGTGGCGCAACGAGGAGATCTACCGGCACATCGGCATCGTCCCCGAGCGGGAGGCAATGTACGACTTCCTCACCGGCCGCGAGTTCGTCGTCGCCAACGCCGAACTGCACGGCCTGGGGGACAAGGCCACCCGGCGCGCCCTGGCCACGGTCGAGATGGAGTACGCCCAGGACCGGAAGATCTCCACCTACTCCAAGGGCATGCGGCAGCGCGTGAAGATGGCCTCCGCGCTCGTCCACGACCCGTCCCTGCTCCTGCTGGACGAGCCCTTCAACGGCATGGACCCGCGCCAGCGCATGCAGCTGATGGACCTGCTGCGCCGGATGGGCGACGAGGGCCGCACGGTGCTGTTCTCCTCCCACATCCTCGAGGAGGTCGAGCAGCTCGCCCGGCACATCGAGGTCGTCGTCGCCGGACGGCACGCGGCCAGCGGCGACTTCCGCAGGATCCGCCGTCTGATGACCGACCGCCCGCACCGCTACCTGGTGCGCTCCAGCGACGACCGGGCCCTCGCGGCGGCGCTGATCGCCGACCCCTCGACCTCCGGCATCGAGGTCGACCTCACCGAGGGCGCGCTGCGCGTCCAGGCCGTCGACTTCGGCCGCTTCACCACCCTGCTGCCGAGGGTCGCCCGCGACCGCGGCATCCGGCTGCTCACGGTCTCGCCGTCCGACGAGTCCCTCGAGTCCGTCTTCTCGTACCTGGTCGCGGCGTAGGAGGCCCTGATGTACGACCCCACAGTCGCCCGGCTCACCTACCGGGCTCTGCTCGGCCGGCGCCGCGCCCTCATCCTGGGCGCGCTGCCCCTGCTGCTGATCGTGCTCTCCGCGGCCGTACGCGGCCTGACCGGCGCCGACGACCAGACGGCCGCCGACGTCCTGGGCGGCTTCGCGCTCGCCACGATGGTGCCGATCATCGGTGTCATCGCGGGCACCGGCGCGATCGGCCCGGAGATCGACGACGGCTCCGTCGTCTACCTGCTGTCCAAGCCGCTGAAGCGGCCGACCATCATCCTCACCAAGCTGATCGTGGCGATCGCCGTGACCATGGTGTTCTCCGCCGTGCCCACGATGATCGCGGGACTGATCCTGAACGGCAACGGCCAGCAGATCGCCGTCGCCTACACCGTGGCCGCGCTGGTCGCCTCGATCGCGTACGCGGCGCTCTTCCTGCTGCTCGGCACGGTGTCCCGGCACGCCGTGGTCTTCGGGCTCGTCTACGCCCTCGTCTGGGAGGCCCTGTTCGGCTCCCTGGTGCCCGGCGCGCGCACGCTGAGCGTCCAGCAGTGGTCGCTGGCCGTCGCCCACCAGGTCGCCGGCGGGGACCTGGTCACCTCGGAGGTCTCACTGGCCACGGCGACCGTGCTGCTGGTGGCGGTCACCGTGCTGGCCACCTGGTACGCCGGCCAGAAACTGCGGTCGCTGACGCCGGCCGGCGAGGAGTAGGCGGCGTCCGACGTCCTGACGGGGGCTTCACCTCGGTCCGGGCAGACTCGACCCCGGGGACACGCGTGCAGGAGGAACCGACGATGGCTGACGAGGCGGCACCGTACGACGACTGGGACGGTGTCGTCCTGGACGAGGCGTTCATCCGCTCGGCCGGGACCACCGAGCCGTCCGCCCGCGCCCGGATGCTCGCCACCCGCTGGCGCGGAAAGTCACCGGAGCCGCAGCCCTGGCGCTCGGACGAGCCGCCCGCGGGATGGTTCTTCAGCAAGGCGCGTCGGCGCGGGTGGCGCCGCCGGTAGCGGTCCGGTCGCGGGGCGCGGTTAATTCAGTGGTGCCCGACTCCGCGGCGGGGCAGAGTGGTTGTGCCCCAGCCGCCGGGAGCGTCCCGGCGCCACGTTCCGGGAGAGGAGCCGGGCGATGTCGGTGCGCGACAGTACGTCCGGCTCCCGGCAGGGCAGCCGGCGGCGGGCTCGGGTGTAGTTGCCCCACCGTGGAGCCCGCCCCGCACGGGGGCTGCCCGGGGCGGCCGCTTCGAGCACGCGATGTCGCTCTCGCGTGGGCCGCCCACCCGGAGGATTGGCCGAGTGGTAAGGCACTGGGCTGCTGAGCCAAGGTCGGGTCCGAAAGGCCCGCGCACGTTCGATCCGTGCATCCTCCGCACAGGCGAGGCCGAGAGGTCAGCCGAGCAACCGCTCCAGCACCACCGCGATGCCGTCCTCCTCGTTGGAGGCGGTCACCTCGTCCGCGATCGCCTTGAGTTCCTCGTGGGCGTTGGCCATCGCCACGCTCCGGGACGCCCAGGCGAACATCGGGACGTCGTTGGGCATGTCGCCGAAGGCCAGCGTGTCGGCCGCCTTCAGGCCCAGGCGGCGGGCCGCCAGCGACAGACCCGTGGCTTTGGACAGGCCCAGCGGCAGCAGCTCCACGATGCCCTCGCCCGCCATGGCGACGGTGACGAAGCCGCCCGCGGCCTGCTGGGCCGCCTCGGCCAGTGCGTCGTCGGACAGGCCCGGATGCTGGATGTAGATCTTGTTCAGCGGGGCGCTCCAGAGGTCCGACACGTCCGTGAGCGGGACCGAGGGCAGCGCGCCGGTGACCGCGTACCCCGGGCCCACCAGCACGTCGCCGTCCAGCCCGTCGCGGCTCGCCGCCAGGAACAGCGGGCCCACCTCGGCCTCGATCTTGGCCAGCGCCAGGCCCGCCAGCTGCCGGTCCAGGGTCACGGAGGTCAGCAGGCGGTGCTCGCCGGCGTGGTAGACCTGCGCGCCCTGGCCGCAGACGGCGAGGCCGTCGTAGCCGAGGTCGTCGAGGATGTGGCGGGTCCAGGGGACCGCGCGGCCGGTGACGACGATGTGCGCGGCGCCCGCCGCGGTGGCCGCGGCGAGCGCCTCACGCGTGCGCTCGGAGACCGACTCGTCGGAGCGCAGGAGCGTTCCGTCGAGGTCGGTCGCGATGAGCCGGTAGGGGAAGCCGTCGCTCACCTGGCGATCGGCTCCAGGACCTCCCGGCCGCCCAGGTACGGGCGCAGCACCTCGGGCACCCGCACCGAGCCGTCGGCCTGCTGGTGGTTCTCCAGGATCGCCACGATCGTGCGCGGTACGGCGCACAGCGTGCCGTTGAGCGTCGCCAGCGGCCGCACCTGCTTGCCCTCGCGGACGCGGATCGACAGACGCCGGGACTGGAACTCGGTGCAGTCCGAGGTCGAGGTCAGCTCGCGGTACTTGCCCTGGGTCGGGATCCACGCCTCGCAGTCGAACTTGCGCGAGGCCGAGGCGCCGAGGTCACCGGTGGCGACGTCGATCACGCGGAACGGCAGCTCGAGCGAGGTCAGCCACTGCTTCTCCCACTCCAGCAGGCGCTGGTGCTCCGCCTGCGAGTCCTCGGGAGTGACGTAGGAGAACATCTCGACCTTGTCGAACTGGTGGACGCGGAAGATGCCCTTGGTGTCCTTGCCGTGCGAGCCGGCCTCGCGGCGGAAGCACGGCGAGAAGCCCGCGTAGCGCAGCGGCAGCCGGTCCGCGTCGATGATCTCGTCCATGTGGTACGCGGCCAGCGGCACCTCGGACGTGCCGACCAGGTACAGGTCGTCCTTGTCGAGGTGGTAGACGTCCTGGGCCGCCTGGCCGAGGAAGCCGGTGCCCGCCATGGACTGCGGGCGGACCAGCGCCGGGGTCAGCATCGGGGTGAAGCCCGCGGCCGTCGCCTGGGCGATCGCCGCGTTCACCAGCGCCAGCTCCAGCAGGGCGCCGACGCCGGTCAGGAAGTAGAAGCGCGAGCCGGAGACCTTCGCGCCGCGCTCCACGTCGATCGCGCCGAGGAGATGGCCCAGCTCCAGGTGGTCCTTGGGCTCGAAGCCCTCGGCCGTGAAGTCGCGGATCGTGCCGTGCGTCTCCAGCGTGGCGAAGTCCTCCTCACCGCCGACGGGGACGTCGGGGTGGACGAGGTTGCCGAGCCGGAGCAGGAGCTGCTGGGTCTCGGCGTCGGCCGCGTCGCGCTCGGCGTCGGCGGTCCTGACGTCGGCCTTGAGCTGCTCGGCGCGCTTGAGCAGCTCGGCCTTCTCGTCGCCGGTGGCCTTGGGGACGAGCTTGCCGAGCTGCTTCTGCTCGGCGCGCAGCTCGTCGAAGCGGACGCCGGACGACCTGCGCCGTTCGTCGGCGGACAGGAGGGAGTCGACGAGCGCGACGTCCTCTCCACGGGCGCGCTGGGACGCGCGCACACGGTCGGGGTCCTCACGGAGCAGGCGAAGGTCAATCACGCGGTCAAGGCTACCGGTGCCGCGTTCCGGCCCACGACTCGGTTTTCCGAACTGTGGTGAACCAGGGCTTACATGCCGTTATGGGGGAATTGCGCCTCATGTCAATAAGTTCCGTCTCACTCCCTGGGACGAGGGAGGTGGGGAGCGGCGCATTGACTCTATTCGCTTGGGGGGAGCGGGACTTGAAGGCAGGCTTGTCCACAGCGAACCGCGTCGCCCGGTGAGTTATCCACAGGCTGTGTGGAAGATCTGTGGACTTCGGAATTGATCACTCCGGAAGCGTCGAACGGAGTGCAGAATTCCCGGTTCAAACTGGTCCGACACCTACTTTTGGGTGGAAAGGGGTCGCTCCAAAAGATGAACCGAGGGAGACAGGTGGACGAAGGGTGAGGTGCCTGACGGCGTCCCCGGTGGTCGCCGGTAGGGCGATTTGTCGACGAAGCGGCCCTGCTCTGTCGACTTGTCCCCAGGTCCACAGGAAGGCCTGTGGATAACTCCTGTGGATAACGCTAGAAGCGCCCGTCCTGGCAGCGCGCGACCCAGTCCGCCGCCGCCATGAACTCCTCGTCGGACGTCCCGCGCAGCATGGGCCGCACGCCCTCCGGTGCGATGTCCGCACGCGGGTACGAACCCAGAAATCGTACCTGCAGACAGATCCGCTTCAGCCCCGTCAGCGCCTCGGCCACCCGGCGGTCGGAGATATGACCCTCGGCGTCGATGCAGAAGCAGTAGTTGCCGATGCCGGCTCCCGTGGGGCGGGACTGGAGCAGCATGAGGTTGATGCCCCGGGTCGCGAACTCCCCGAGCAGGTCGCGCAGCCCGCCGGGGTGGTCGTCGCGCTGCCAGAGCACCACCGACGTCTTGTCCGCGCCGGTCGGGGCGGCGGGCCGGGCCGGCCGGCCCACCAGCACGAACCTCGTCTGCGCGTTCTCCGCGTCGTGGATCCCGGTCTCCAGGGCGGTCAGGCCGTACCGGGCGGCCGCGAACTCGCCGGCGAAGGCTGCGTCGTACCGGCCCTCCTGGACCAGCCGGGCGCCGTCCGCGTTGGAGGCGGCGGACTCCCAGACGGCGTCCGGGAGGTTGGCCCTGAGCCAGTTGCGGACCTGGGGCTGGGCGGCCGGGTGGGCGGTGACGGTCTTGATGTCGGACAGCTTGGTGCCCGGCCGGGTCAGTAGCGCGAAGGTGATGGAGAGCAGCACCTCGCGGTAGATCATCAGCGGCGCGCCCGCGACCAGCTCGTCCAGGGTGGTGGTGATGCCGCCCTCGACGGAGTTCTCGATCGGTACGAAGGCGGCCTCGGCCTCCCCGGCGCGCACGGCGTCCAGCGCCGACTGCACCGACACGTACGGCATCAGTTCCCGGGTGGCGGCCTCCGGGAGCGTGCGCAGGGCGACCTCCGTGAAGGTGCCCTCAGGGCCGAGATAGGCATAGCTCGCAGGCATGTCCTCACCCTAATGGCCGCGCGCGCACCCGGCCCCCGTGTCTCACGAGGTGCCCCCGGCGGGAGTGAAACGGCGTGGGTTCACCCCTCCAGCAGCCGTTGCCCGACGTATTCTCCGCGGGCGGCGCCGCCGGGCACCGCGAACAGTCCGCTGGCCTCGTGCCGGATGTACCTGGACAGGGCGTCGCCCCGGTCGAGCTTGCGCTGCACCGGCACGAAACCGCGCAGCGGATCCGCCTGCCAGCAGACGAACAGCAGGCCCGCGTCGGGCGTCCCGTCACCGTCGATGCCGTCGTGGTAGGAGAACGGGCGCCGGAGCATGGCCGCGCCGCCGTTCTGGTCGGGCCGGGTGATCCGGGCGTGGGCGTTGAGCGGCACCACGTAGTCGCCCTTGGCGTCCGCCTTCTCGAGGTCCATCGCGGTCGTCTCGGTACCGCCCGACAGCGGCGCTCCGCTGGACTTGCGGCGCCCGATGACCGCCTCCTGGGCCGTGGTCGACAACTTCTCCCAGTCGTCGAGGAGCATGCGGATCCGGCGCACGACGGCGTAGGAGCCGTTGGCCATCCAGGCGGGGTCGCTCGATCCGGAGGCCGGGACGAAGATCCGCTCGTCGAAGTCGGTGTCGGTGGGCTTGGGGTTGCGGGTGCCGTCCAGCTGGCCCATCAGGTTGCGGGCGGTCATGGGGTGGGCGGTGGCGCCCGGGGTGCGGTTGAAACCGTTCATCTGCCACCGGACGCGGGCCGCGCCGCCGGCGTCCTTCTGGATCGCGCGCAGGGCGTGGAAGGCGACCAGGGCGTCGTCGGCGCCGATCTGTGCCCAGAGGTCGCCGTTGCTGCGGGCCTTGTCGAGGTGGTCCGAGGAGAAGTCGGGGAGGGGGTCCAGGGAGACCGGGCGCTGCTTCTCCAGCCCGGTCCGGCCGAAGAAGCTGTGCCCGAAGCCGAAGGTGAGGGTCAGCGACGACGGCCCGGCGTCCCGGGCCACGTCGGTGTCGTCGTGTGCGGCCGCCTCGCCCGCCATCAGCCGCTCGGCCGTGGCCGACCACCGGCGCAGCAGCGCCGCCGCTTCCTTGCGGCCGACGCCCGCCGCGAGGTCGAAGGCGACGAGGTGGCCGCGGGCCTGGAGGCCGTCGGTGATGCCGGGCTGATGTTTCCCGTGAAACATCACCCGGCCGGCGCCCACCGCGGTCAGTGGCGTGGCTCCGGCGGGGGCGGCGGCGTACCCCACGGCCCCGCCTGCCGCGCCGAGCACGAGGCCGGTGGCGCCGGCCGTGCCGAGGAGCTTGCGCCGGGTGAGGCCGTCCCGCGGGGAGCCGCTGTCGGGGGCCTCCTGGACAGCGGCGTCGGCAGGACGGGCCTTCGGGATGGACTGGTCAGCCATGGTGCGGTTCAGCCGATCTGCGCGTTCTTGGAGACGGTCACCTGGTCGATGTCGGAGGTGCGGACGGTCACGGCGATCTTCCATTCGCCGGCCATGGGGATCTGTACCCCGGTCGCGGCCCAGTGGCCGGTCGTGATGTGGTCGGGGGTCACGGGCAGCGGCCCGATCTTCTTGGCGGTGAGGGTGAAGGCGACCTTCACCTCGGGGATGTCGAAGGCGCGGCCGTTGGACCGTTGGACGTAGACGTGCATTTCGTTGCCGCCCACGCGCGCGGGGTCGAAGTCGAGCCGCACGACGCCCTTGCCGTCCTGGCCGCCGGTGTCGAACGGCATGTCCAGGGTGAGCGCACCGGACGAGGACGAGGAGGACGAGGAGGACGAGGACGCGGCCGCCTTGGCCTCCTGCTCCGTGCGGCCCGGTTCGGTCTGCGTGAGCACCGTGGTCACGGCGAGCAGGACCACGGCGACGCCCGCCTCGGCGAGGACCGAGTGGCGCAGACCGAAGCGGTTGGGGTCCGCGTCCCGCATCCGCTTCTTCCGGGCGGCGTCCTCGGCGGCCCGCTGCCGGGCGAGCTGGGTGGCGCGTTCGGTGTCCCGGGCCGTGCCGGGCGCGGTCACGCGCTCCTTGACCTGGGCCTGCACCCCGGTCTCCGGCTCGGCCTGGGCTTCGGCCTTCGCCCCGGCTTTCGCTTCGGCCTTTACGGCCTCGGGCTGCTTCCCCGCCTTCGACACGGGCGCCGGGTCGGCGAGCCGTGCCGTCCACCGCCGGGAGATCGCCGCGATGCCGACGAGCAGCGCCACGAGCCCGATCTTGACCAGCAGCAGCTGTCCGTACCGGGTGCCGGTGAACGCCGACCAGGAGCCGAGCTGGCGCCAGGACTGGTAGACGCCGGTCGCGACCAGTGCGGCGACGGAGCCGAAGGCGAGGCGGGAGAAACGGCGGACGGCCGCGGCCTCGACCGGGGTCTCGGCGGGTGCCCGGTAGAGGGCGACCAGGAGGGCAGTGAGCCCGCCCAGCCAGGTGGCGACCGCCATCAGGTGCACCACGTCGACCGGCATGGCGATGCCCGGCTGGAGCCCGGTGGAGGCATGCTCGGCCATCGCCCAGCTCGCCGCGAGCCCGGCGGCCACCACGACCCCGCCGATCGCGAGGCCGAAGGTCAGGTCCCGCTTCTCCTCGTCCTCTCGTGAATCGAGGGTGCGGCGCGTAGCGCCGTCGTTCGCGGTGGTGGTGGGCGACGGGCGGGCGTAGGCCCCGAAGAGGACGGCGATGAACAGTGCCGCCGCGGCGAGCAGCAGCAGCCGGGAGACCAGCGCGGCGCCGGTCTTGGTCTGCAGCACCTGGCCGAGCAGGTCCAGGTCGAAGACGGCGCCGACCTTGCCGGAGCCGGTGTAGGAGCCGCGCAGCAGCAGCAGCCAGAGCGTGGCCGCGGTGAGCGTGAGCCAGCCGCCGACGACGAGCCGCTGCACGGCCCGTACCCCGGAGTCGCGCCGCCAGCAGGCGAGGACGAAGGCCGCGCCGCCGACCAGCACGATGTAGCCGGCGTACGACATGTACCGCCCGAACCCGTACAGCCATGCCACGACGCCGCCGCCCGCGGTCTGTCCGGAGACCGAGACGGTGGTCTGGGACGGGGCTCCGACGGAGAAGGTGTAGGCGCCGGACACGGGGTGGCTGTCCGCCGAGACGACCTGGTAGGCGACGGTGTAGGTGCCGTCGGCCAGGCCACTCTTGAGCTGCACGGCGTAGGTGGTGCCGCTGATGTTCGACGGCTTGCCGACGTCGACCTTCTTGCCCTTGGGGTCGAGGACGCGCAGCGAGTCGTCGTTCATCGACACTTGCTCGGAGAAGGTGAGCGACACCTGGGTGGGCGCCTTCTTGACCACCACCCCTGGGGCGGGGTCGCTGCCGGTGAGCGCGGCGTGCGCGGAGGCAGGCCCGGCCCCGGCCACCAGCGCGCCGGTGACGGCCAGGAACAGCAGCACCAGCGTGCGCAGGCGGGGGGTGATGGTCCGCGTCAAGGTGGTCCCTCCCTCAGTGTCCGGTCGACGGGTTGTACGTGGCGGACTTCACCGGCATCTCGACGGTGAGGGGTCCGGACTTGGCGAAGGAGAGTCGCAGGGTGATCTTCTGGCCCTGTCTCGGCCTGCGCTTCAGCTTCTCGAACATCAGGTGGTTGCCGCCGCTTTTGAAGACCAGCCGGCCGTGGGCGGGGACGGGGAAGGAGCTGACCTCCTGCATCGCTCCGCCGACGGTGTCGTGCATGGTGACGTCACCGGCGGCGTCGCTGGTGACCGAGGTGAGCTCGTCCTTCGTGCCGCCGTTGTTGACGATCGTCAGGAAGCCGGCCGCCAGGTCGGCCGAGACCGGCTGGGGCATGTAGGAGGAGCGGACCGACAGCTCCGCCCCGGCGTCGGCGGACCCGCCGCAGCCGGCGAGCGCCAGGGCGCCGGCCGCCGCGGCGAACAGGGCGGCACGCCTCACGGCCTGGCTCCCTTGATGATCTTGGGCAGGTCCTTGGTGTAGTCGTCGACCTTGGCGTCCTCGCCGTAGAGGACGTATCCGCCGTCGGTCTTCGGGGAGAAGGCGATGACCTGGGTGCCGTGGACGGAGACGACCTTGCCGTTCTTGTCCTTCTTCGACGGCTCGACGGAGATGCCGAGGGAGCGGGCGCCGGCCTGGATGGTGGAGAAGTCGCCGGTCAGGCCGATGAACTGGGGGTCTATGCCCTTCAGCCACTTGCCGAGCTCACCGGGGGTGTCGCGGTCGGGGTCGGTGGTGACGAACACCACCCGCAGCTGGTCCTGTTCGGCCCTGGCCAGCGACTTCTTGGCGACCGCGATGTTGTTCATGGTCAGCGGGCAGACGTCGGGGCAGTGGGTGTAGCCGAAGTAGACGAGCGTCGGCCTGCCCTTGGTCTCCTTGCGGAGGTCGTACTTCTTGCCGTGGGTGTCGGTGAGGACGAGGTCCGGCTTCTCGAACGGCTGGTCGAGAACGGTGGCGGCCTGGTCCGAACCGGACTCCTCGGAGACCACCGCGATGGGCGACTTGCCGTCGTCGCCGCTGCCGCAGGCGGACAGGGTCAGGGTGGCCGCGGCGAGCAGGGCGGCCGCGGCGAACGTCTTGTTGCGCATGGAAATGTCCCAGAGGTGAGGGCTCCGGCGCGCACCGGGGCCGTACGCAAGCGTGGCACGGTCCCCGGTGCGCGGTGTGGAGGGGAGAGGGTCAGGCGGTGGTCCGGCGGCGTCCGGCGAGCACGCCGTAGGCCACGCCCGCGGCGCCGACGACGATGCCGACGATGCCGAGCACGCGTGCGGTGGTGTCGCTGCCGCCGCCGGAGGAGTCCGCGGCGGCGGCCGTGGCCCCGGCCTTCTCGTCCGTCTTCTCGGAGGCGTCCGTGGCGGCGGTCGAGCCGTGGGAGTCGGCGGAGGCGGCGGCCAGCGCGAGCACCGGGGCGGGGTTCTCGGGCTCCTCCTGGCCGTCCTGCTGGACCTCGATCCAGCGGACGGTCTCCTTGTCGGAGTAGGTCTGGATCGCCTTGAAGACCAGTTCGTCGGTGTCGTCGGGCAGGGCGCCGATGGACAGCGGGAACTTCTGGAAGTAGCCGGGCTCGATGCCCTTGCCGTCGGCGGTCCAGGTGACCTTGGTGACCGCCTCGGTGATCTTCTTGCCGTGCATCTCCATCGGCTTGGCCAGCTTGGACCTGGTGACCTTCACCGTCCAGCCGTCGATCGGCTGCGGCATCACCGAGGCCAGCGGGTGGTCGGCGGGGAGGTTGACCTCGAGCTTGGTGGTCGAGGCGTCGTCGCGCTCGTTGGGCACCTTGAAGTCGACGACCGCGTAGCCGCCCTTGGCGGGTGTGGTCTCCGGCTGCACGCTGACGTGCGCGAACGCGGGGGCGGACAGGGCGAGTACGGAGACGCCGGCGACGGCAGCGGCGGCGGCGAGGCGGGAAGCCTTGATGGCCTTCATGACAGACAGCACTCCACTCTGAGTGAGTTCCGGGTGAGTCCGGACGAGTCCGGATGAGTTCCGGGGCGAAGAGGGGCACGCGCGCGTGGCACGACGGCGGGCCCCCTCTCCGCACGGGTCCCATGTGGAGTGGCTCGCGTGTCGCGTCAGGCGGCGAGGTCGAGTGCGGCGGCGGGTGGCGGGCCGCGCCGGATCACCGTGTGCTGGAGTGCGCTGGTGTGCGGGGCGGGTGCGTCGTCCGAGCCGGTACGACGGTCACGCGCGCGGGGATCGGGAGCGTCCGGGAGCCCGGCACACAGGGCGCACACCAGTGCGAGCGCCGCGCGCAGGGAACGTACGAGCGCCCCTTCCGCGACTCCGTGCACCGAGAGGTTCAGCAGCCGCAGCACCGCCAGGTCGCCGTGGCGCAGCAGCCAGCCGACGGCGACGGCCGCGACGAGGTGGCCGAGGAGCATCGGCAGGGAGGGCAGCAGCGACATCAGCAGGGAGGCGGCGGAGCCGGTGCCGGCGTCCGCCGCGTGCCGCATGGTGCTCATGTCCGTGCCCGCCGAGGAGCTGAGGTCCGCCCCGATGGCCAGGTGCGCGTCGGCGAGGAGCCGGTACGCGTGGGCGGGCGTCAGGGAACCCGCGCTGCTCCCGCACAGCAGCCGCGCGGCGCGGGCCACGAGGGCCGCCTGGTCGCTCGTTCCGGCCGACGCGCCCGTGGACATCGCCCCGGCGGCCCTCGCCGCCGTGGCGTGCTCGGCCAGCCCGAACAGCGTGTGCAGCGCGGCCTGGCCCAGGGCGAGCAGCGCGGCGATCCCCGGCAGTGAGCGGTCCCGCCCGGCGAGCGGTGCCACCAGCGCGAGGGTGCCCAGGAATCCCGCGCCCAGCGTCCACAGCGGGACGGCGGCGCAGGCGGCCAGGCTGTGCCCCGCCGCGGCCAGCACGACGCAGACCGCGGCGAACACCGCGGCCCGCAGAATCCGGAGTTCCGCTCCGGCGCGCGTCGCGCGCGGGTGGGGGGCAGTCATGGCGGGCTCATCATCGCACTGCCCGTGCCCGAGTCCTACGGCAGGTCCGCGAGAAGGACGCCGCCGGACCGCCCCTCATACACCGATTCGTCCTCGGCCGCATCCCCCGTATGGGCGGCGTCACGTCAACGGGGTGCTTACACACGGCCACGGGCGGCAATACGTATCGGTATGTCGAGCCGCAGCCAGGAGGCTGGAGCATGAGCATCTGGTGGTCACTCCATCTGCGGCGCGAGGCCGCCAGCGTGCCGCTCGCCCGACGTCTGCTCCTCGGCGCGATGGAGACGGCGGGCGTGGACCCCGACATCTCGTACGACCTTTCCGTCGCCCTGAGCGAGGCCTGCGCGAACGCCGTCGAGCACGGCGGGGGCGGGGCGCTCGGCGGCTCCTGTGAGGCGTACCGGGTGACCGCTTATCTCGACGGCGAGAAGTGCCGCATCGAGGTGACCGACTCCGGCCCGGGGCCGGCCCGCGGCGTGGACACCCGGCTGCCGTGCGTGGACGCCGAGCACGGGCGCGGCCTGTGCCTCATCCGGGAACTCGCCGACCACGTCCACATCGGGGCCGAGCCGGGCCGGGCCGGGACGGTGGTCAGCTTCGACAAGATGCTCAAGTGGCGGGACGACGCACCCCTCCTGGCCGTCTAGGAGTTCGGTTTCCCCGGCCCTCACAGCCTCTTCCCAGCCGTGACTCATGTCCCTGACAAGCTCGGTTCCTAGGTTGTTCGACCATGACGGGAAAACACAGGAACACCATCACCCGGCGTCGGGCGATCGCGGTGACCGGCGGCACGGTCGCGGCCGGCGGACTCGCCGTCGCCGGTTACCAGTCGGCGTTCGCCGACACCACCACCGAGACCGCGGCGAGCACGTCCGCCTCGGCCGATGGCACCTGCATGCAGCTGATGTCGAGCGTCACGGAAGGGCCCTACTACCTCGACGGTGCCTTGGTGCGCAAGGACATCACCGAGGGCAAGGGCGGCGTCCCGCTGACGCTCCGGCTCACCGTGGTGGACGCCACCGACGGCTGCACCCCGGTCTCCGGCGCGGCCGTGGAGATCTGGCACTGCGACGCCTGGGGCTACTACTCCGGCTACACCACCGCCAACCCGGGCGGCTCGGCCCCGGCCGAGAGCGAGGAGGGGGACAGCGCCGACGACACCACCTATCTGCGCGGCTACCAGATCGCCAATGCCAACGGGGTCGTCAAGTTCCAGACGATCTTCCCCGGCTGGTACACCCCGCGCACCTGCCACATCCACATCAAGGTGCACACCGGCGGCCAGAAGGAGGACGGCACCTACGAGGGCGGCAAGGTCAACTTCACCGGCCAGCTGTTCTTCGACGACGACATCGCCGAGGCGGTCTTCGCGCTGGAGCCGTACTCCAAGCACACCGGGACCTACACCGAGCTCGCCGACGACATGGTCTACGACGGCGGCGGCGCCTCCAGCGGCCTGCTGACCCTGGAGCCCGTGCACAAGAAGGACCCCTCCAAGGGCTACAAGGGTTACCTCACCCTGGGCGTCGATCCCGACGCCGAGAACACCGGCGCGGGCAGCGGTGGCGGAGGCACCCCGCCGAGCGGCGCCCCCAGCGACGCCCCGACGGGCACCCCGCCGAGCGGCGCCCCGAGTGACAGCGCCTCCCCTTCGGCGTCCGCGTCCTCATAAGGTACGGCCATGAGCAGTCGCGAGGACGACGCGCTGGCGCGGGCCGCGGTGGAGGCGCTCACCGGGCAAGTGCTCCTGGCCCCCAAGCCGGGGCTGCCCGACCCGCGCGACCTGGCCGCCCGGACCACCCGCAGGGACCACCGCGCCCTGCGCTGGTCGGCGAAGGCACTGGCACCCGGCCTCGCGGCGATGGCCGCCTCCGCCCGCCGCACCGGTGACGTCACACCGGCGTTGCGGGCGGAACTGGGCGCGATAGGCCGGTGCGCCGAGCACGCGGTCGGCCTGGCGGGCGGCGGTCACCGGGGCGCCCTGTGGACGCTGGGCCTGCTGGTCTCGGCGGCCGCGCTCGGCCCGCGGCCGGGGGCGCGGGACGTGCTGACGGTCGCCAAGCGGATCGCCGCGCACCCCGACCGAAGCGCCCCGCTGCGGCCCTCGCGCGGTTCCTCGGTGTCGGCCAAGTACGGCGCGGCCGGGGCCCGCGGCGAGGCGAAGGCCGGATTCCCGCACGTGCGGCGGGCGTGGGACGCGCTCGCCGCCGCGCGCTCGGCCGGCGCCACCGAGGCCGAGGCCCGCCTGGACGCCCTGCTCACCGTGATGTCCACCCTCCAGGACACCGAACTGCTCTACACGGCGGGCCCGCTGGGCCTGCGCCACGTGCAGGCGGGCGCCCGCGGGATCCTGGAGGCGGGCGGTACGGCGACACCCGCGGGCGCCGAGGCGCTGGCCGCCTTCGACGCCGACCTGCACGCGCGCGCGTGGAGCCCACGGGGCAGCGCGGGACTGCTGGCGGGGGCGTTGTTCCTGGACTCGCTGCCGGTGACCTGAACCCCGGAATCCGCCCTGCAGAGTGCCCGTGCGGCGAGTCCCCGCGAGACCCCGCGAGTCCGCTGTCACGGCGCGGCGGACGCCCGGACCGTAGCCCCATAGGGTGAACGCATGCACATCCCGGCCGAGGAACTGACGGACGACCTGATATTGCGGCTCGCCACGGAAGCCGATGCCGCCGCACTCGCCGCGGCCTACGTGGAGAACCGCGAGTATCTCGCCCCCTGGGAACCCCGGCGCCCGGAGCGGTTCTTCACCGCCGCCGGTCAGGCGGCCGTGCTCGGCGAACGGCTGCGGCAGTACGCCGAGCGGCGGACCGTCCCATGGGTCCTGGAAGCCGCCGACGGACGGATCGCCGGGACGATCACGCTGTCCAGCATCGTCCTCGGCCCGTTCCGCAGCTCCTACCTCGGTTACTGGATCGCCGCCGACCGCCAGGGGCGCGGGCTGGCGACCGCCGCCGTGCGGGCGGTGTGCCGCGTGGCCCGCGAGACCGTGGGGCTGCACCGCATCGAGGCCACCACCCTCCTGGACAACACCGGCTCCCAGCGTGTGCTCGCCAAGTGCGGTTTCGAGCAGATCGGCACGGCCCCGCGCTATCTGGCCATCGACGGAGCCTGGCGGGACCACCGGCTGTTCCAGCGCATCCTGCACGACGACGAGCCCTCCCTCTGACCCGCGGCCCCGGCCGGCTCACCCCGCGTCCAGCGCCTTCGCCAGCACATCGAGCGCCGGAGATCGAGACGCGGGGCACGCGTGCGTGCCACCGCCTCCGGCGCGTCGGTGTCCACGGAGGGCAGCGAGGCCACTCGGGTGCCCGACCCCTGCCGCGCCGTCAGACACCCCTCGGCCACCAGCTGGTCGTACGCCCCTTTCGCGGTCCCCCGCGAGACGCCGAGTTTTGCCGCGAGCCGCCGCGTCGCCGGCAAACGCGTCCCGGGCGACAGCCGCCCGTCCCGCACGGCATCGCGGAGCGCCCGCTCCAGCCCGGCCCGCCGCCCGTTCGCCGCGTCCGGTTCCCGGTGCAGGTCCACTCCGACACCGGACCAGAAGTCGTCCACGAACACCCTCCCCCCAGGCACGTGAAGGGCCGGGCACCGCTCAGGTACCCGGCCGTCGCTCTCCTGTCAGCCCTCGCTGCCCGTGAGTGACGCCATCCACGCCTCGACCTCGTCGGACCGGCGCGGCAGGCCGGCCGAGAGGTTGCGGTTGCCGTCCTCGGTGACCAGGATGTCGTCCTCGATGCGGACGCCGATGCCCCGGTACTCCTCCGGCACGGTCAGGTCGTCGGCCTGGAAGTACAGGCCCGGCTCGACGGTGAGCACCATGCCGGGCTCCAGCGTGCCGTCCACGTACGTCTCCACGCGCGCGGCGGCGCAGTCGTGGACGTCCATGCCGAGCATGTGGCCGGTGCCGTGCAGCGTCCAGCGGCGCTGCAGGCCCAGCTCCAGGACGCGCTCCACCGGGCCCTCGACCAGACCCCACTCGACGAGCCGCTCGGCGAGCACCCGCTGTGCGGCGTCGTGGAAGTCCCGGTGCTTCGCGCCCGGCCGCACGGCCGCGATGCCGGCCTCCTGGGCGTCGTACACGGCGTCGTAGATCTTCTTCTGGATGTCGCTGTAGCGGCCGTCGATGGGCAGCGTGCGCGTGACGTCCGCCGTGTACAGCGTGTGCGTCTCCACGCCCGCGTCCAGCAGGAGCAGGTCGCCGGGGCGGACCGGGCCGTCGTTGCGCACCCAGTGCAGGGTGCAGGCGTGCGGGCCGGCCGCGCAGATGGAGCCGTAGCCGACGTCGTTGCCCTCCACACGCGCGCGGAGGAAGAACGTGCCCTCGATGTAGCGCTCGCTGGTCGCCTGGGCCTTGTCGAGGACCTTCACCACGTCCTCGAAGCCGCGCACGGTGGAGTCGACGGCCTTCTGCAGCTCGCCGATCTCGAAGTCGTCCTTGACCAGCCGGGCCTCGGAGAGGAAGACCCGCAGTTCCTCGTCGCGCTCGGCGGTGACCTTGTCGGTGAGCGCGGCCTCGATGCCGGCGTCGTGGCCGCGCACCACACGGACGGGGCCGGTGGCCGCGCGCAGCTTGTCGGCGAGGTCGCGCACATCGGCCGCGGGGATGCCGTACAGCGCCTCGGACTCGGCGAGGGAGTGGCGGCGCCCGACCCACAGTTCGCCCTGGCCGGAGAGCCAGAACTCGCCGTTCTCCCGGTCGGAGCGCGGCAGGAGGTAGATCGTCTCCTTGTGGCCGCTCTTGCCGTCCGGGGTGGTCGTGGGCTCCAGGACCAGGACGCCGTCCTCCGTCTGGTTGCCGGTGAGGTACGTGTACTCGACCGACGACCGGAAGGGGTAGTCCGTGTCGTTCGAGCGGGTCTTCAGGTTGCCCGCCGGGATCACCAGGCGCTCGCCCGGGAAGCGCGCGGACAGCGCGGCACGGCGGCGCGCGGTGTGCTCGGCCTGCTCGACGGGCCGCAGGTCGCGCAGCTCCGTGTCGGCCCAGCCGGACTTCATGTTCTCGGCGAGCTCGTCGGACACGCCCGGGTACAGGCTGTTCTTGCGCTGCTTGATGGGCTCTTCGGACTCGGTTTCCGGGCCCGCTGCGTCAGCAGCGGAATCAGGAACCGCCGGATGGGGCTCGTCCGCCACGGTCACTCCTCCTCGACACTGGGCTGGATCCCGTCCATCGTACGGTCGTACCGGACAGGGCCACAGAGCCGGACACTCATGACCGGGGTGAGTCGCCCTCTTGACCGACCGGTCAGTCGAACCGCGCCGCCAGCAGCACCACGTCCTCCTCGCTGTCCGCCGGGTCCATTCCGTCCGGCAGCACCGCGCGCAGCACGTGGTCGGCGAGGGCACCGGGGTCGTGGCGCATGGCCCGGGGCGCGGTCGCGGCGGCCGCGTGCAGCCGGGCGAAGGCACGGTCCATGGGGTCACCGGTGCGGTGCAGCAGCCCGTCGGTGTACAGCAGCACCGTGTCCCCGGCCTCCGCCTGGATCTCGGCGCTCGGCGCCTCCCAGCAGGCGAGCATCCCGAGGGGCGCGGACACCGAGGTCTCCGCGAACTCCGTACGCCGCTCGCCGATCAGCAGCGGCGGGCTGTGCCCGGCGCCGGCCAGGGTGACCTTGCGCAGGGCCGGCTCGCAGTAGGCGAACAGGGCGGTGGCCGAGCGGGCGGGCTCGGTCAGGCGCAGCAGCAGCTCCAGGTCGGACAGGACGGCGACGGGGTCCTCGCCCTCCATGACCGCGTACGCCCGCAGGCTGGCCCGCAGCCGTCCCATGGCGGCGACCGCGCTGGGCCCGGAGCCGGTCACGGAGCCGACCGCGAGGCCGAGGGCGGCGTCGGGCAGCGGCAGCGCGTCGTACCAGTCGCCGCCGCCGCGCGGGCCGGTGCGGTGCCGGGCGGCGAGCTGCACGCCGGCGACCCGCGGCAGCCGGGAGGGGAGCAGTTCCTCGGCGATGGTCGCCATGCACGCACGCGTGCGCTCCACTTCCAGCAGCCGGGCCAGGTGCTCGGTGGCGTGGCGGACGTACAGGCCGGCCAGGTGGCGGCGGCGCTCGTCCGGTTCGGCGGGCTCGTCGTAGAGCCAGCCGACGGCGCCCAGACGGCCGGCGGTGTCGGTGGCCAGGGGCAGGGCGTAGCTGGCGGCGCAGCCGAGGCGGGCGGCCACCTCGCGGTGGAGCGGGTCGAGGCCGTCCTCGGCGAACAGGTCGGGGCGGACGCTCTCGCCCCGTCCGCCCGGCGGTCCGGCGGCGGGGTCGAGGAGTTCGCCGTACGGCAGGGCGCCGCGCGGCACGGTCTCGAGGTGGCCGAGGTCGGCCCGGCCCAGCCCCAGGCCGACGGTCGTGCGCGGGCCGAGTCCGTCCCCGGGTTCCAGATCGACGAGACCGCGCCGGGCGCCCACGAGAGCGGCTCCGGCGCGCAGCAGTTCCGTCAGCGCCGAGTCGAGGGTGCCGGTACGGGCCAGGCGTTCGGTGAGTTCGTGGAGGGTGGTGAGGTCCGAGACCCACCCGGCGAGCCGGTCCTGGAGCAGGGTGCCGGGGGCGGGGGCGGGGGCGGGGGCGGGGGCGTGCGGGGCGTGCGGGCAGTTCACCGGGTGGGCGGTGGCGGCCGGTGGGGTGCCGGGGGCGGCGGGTGCGGGTGCGGCAGTGTGAGCGGGCGTGGGAAGCGTTGAATCGATTCCGGCCACTTTCGAGGGGTGCGGGGCGCTCATGGTGTTCGGCCTTCGGACCTGTGCGTATTGCTCAAAAGCATCGCAAACCCCCATGTCTTTCTGCGCCGCTAGCAGTGTCTCCACATGTACACGCACTCGTGAGGGGATGTCCAGCATTGTCCTGCTGGGATTCCTGGTGTCCGTGGGCCACTTGTGGGTACGTGCAGGGGGTCTTGCATTACGGCGAACTTGGCTTAAAACTGCCTCAGGTAAAGGTTCATTGCGGTCGACTGGGCTTGCTCCACGGAGCGTCACAACGGTCGTGATGGGTACGTACTCGGAGAAGGCCAGGGGTGGCTGGGGGCCACCCGGAACCTGGCGACGGACCCGGGCGTCTTAGCCACTGACGACCGTGCCCCATCCTCCCGTGGCGGAGGCGAAGAGAAATACGCGCGGCGGCAAAACGCCAGACTTCGCCACCCCCACGCCGCGGCCGTGCTTTTGATGGACGCAGTATGGACGCGGACGCGGCCAACGCTCGACCCCCTGGGGTTCCCCCTGCTCTGTGCGGGGGTGTGATGCGCCAACAGGTACGCACAGTGAAGTGATCGACACATGGTGTGATGTGGTCCACGGTGTTGCCAGCGGTGCAACGGAAAGGAACGAGCGCTCATGCGCGAGATCCTCGGAAGGCGACGCAGGCTCCTGTTCGGAAGGAACGACGGGAGGCCCGAGCTCGAGGCGGCCCTGACCTTCGCGGCGGGATGGCGGTGGCCCGTACTCCCGGGCGTGGCCCCCGACCCGCGGGGGCGGTCCCGCTGCACCTGCCCCGACCCGGAGTGCACGGTTCCCGGCGCGCACCCCTTCGACCCGGGCCTGCTCGCGGCCACCACCGACGAGCGCATGGTGCGCTGGTGGTGGACCAACCGGCCGGGTGCGCCCATCGTCCTCGCGACCGGAGGCACCGCGCCCTGTGCGGTCAGCCTGCCGGCCGCCGCGGCGGCCCGCGCCCTCGACGCCCTCGACCGGGCCGGCATGCGCCTGGGCCCGGTGATCGCCTCGCCCACCCGCTGGTCGCTGCTGGTCAAGCCGTACTCGATGGAGCAGTTGGGCGAGCTGTTGTACGCCAAGGACTTCGTCCCCGGCTCCCTGCGCTTCCACGGCGAGGGCGGGTACCTCGCCCTGCCGCCCTCCGAGACCGGCCAGGGCGCCGTCCGCTGGGAGCGCGCCCCGCTGCCCGGCTCGGCCGCGCCGTGGGTGCCCGACGTGGAGGCCGTGGTGGACGCCGTGGTCGACGCCCTCACTCGTACGGGTGTGAGCGCGCCCGAGTTGTAAGGGTGTCGGGCGCGCGCGGGGCCCTCGGTGCGCGCTGGGACTTATCTTCCCTGTTCATGAACGTCCGTCTGCTCGCCCTCGCGGGCGTCGTGGTGTGCGCGGTCGCGCTGCCGCTGACCGTGGCGTCCGCCGGGCAGGTGGGCGATGCGCGGCCCGCGGCCGTGCGCACGTCGCAGCACGCCGGCGACGCGACTCCGGGCGCCGACGCCAAGGATCCCTCCAGCGCGCCCACGCCCTCCCCGCTGCTGCTCGGCCTGGGTCTGGCCACCGCAGCCCGCTGCGGTCCCGAACTCACCGCACCGGACGGTGCCGAGGCCCAGACCTGTGTCATGACGCAGGGCGCGCAGACCTGGGCACGCGCCTACTACCGCAACGCCACCGGCGAGGCGCTCGACGCCGTCCTGAGCTTCATGGGGCCCGGCGGGCACACGGTGCAGGTGCGGTGCGCCGTCGGCGCCGACGAGGAGCCCGGCACGTGCGAGACGCCCCGGGAGCCGGTCAAGGGCGGGCCGGACGCCTACACGGCCGTCGCGGAGTTCGCGGCACGAGGCGCCGACGGGCCCCTGCTGCTGCGCTCCGGAAGCAACTCGGGAGTCCCCACCGGAAGTTGACGGACGGTAGCGTTCCGTACACCGGAGGCGGACATGGAAAGACCCGGTTGCTGGCGACGGGGGATGCACCAGCAACCGGGCTACTGGAACGGTAACAAGAGATCGGCGGTTCGCAAATTCGATCTCGGCTATTCAGACACGGATTTGCCTGTCACATTGGGGAGTTGTGACAGGAGTCACCCGGCTGGACGCCCTGGCCGCGGGGGGGCGGCCGGGGAGGCGCCGGGAGGTTGTAGGGTGTGGGGTATGGGATGGTGTACTGTGGGGTTGTGT